>NZ_JACSMB010000013.1:0-85639 GCF_018618455.1 Exiguobacterium sp. s142
TAAACGGCCTCAGCCCATTAGAATTCAGGGCTGAAGCCGTCTAAACGATTTTTATTATTTCGACTGTCTACTTGACAGGGTGCAGTTCATCATGTCGCTCGCTTTTCGCTCTTCCTACTCGAGGACTCGAGCCGTATGGTATGCTAGCAAGAAATGGATAAAGGACGGGGGAAGAATGAAGCTTGTCATACTGATTGGTCCACAAGCCGTCGGCAAGATGACGGTCGGCCAGGAGCTAGCGAAACAGACAGGATTGAAGTTACTGCATAACCATATGACGATCGATCTCGTCAGCCCGTTCTTTGATTACGGGACGGACGAGGGGCGCCGGCTCGTCCAACTGTTTCGGCACGAGTTATTCGAAGCGGTCGCGAAAAGCGATCAGCCCGGCTTGATCTTCACGTTCGTCTGGGCGTTTGATATGGAAGAAGACCGGACCTACATCGAAGGAGTGGCGGAACTGTTCGAGTCGCACGGGGCGGACGTCTACTACGTCGAACTCGAAGCCGACATCGAGGAGCGGCTCGCCCGCAACACGACCGAGAACCGGCTGGCACATAAGCCGACGAAACGGGATATCGCTTGGTCCGAGGCCGAATTGAAGCAGACGGCGACGCTGTACCGTTTGAACTCGCGTGACGGAGAGATCGATGTCGACAACTATTTGCGGATTAATAACACGCATCTTGACGCGGCAACGGTCGCTAGGCAGATCCAACGCCAGTTCAACCTTTAGAAGTTTAAAGATTTATGGCTGATTTGCCAAGCGGGACGAAAAGAGATAATCTAGCACTAGATGGTAATCATTACACTCTGTCTAGTCTATCCTTTGAAATTGGAGGTGAACAAGATGATAGAATTCAAATATGATACACAACTGTTGATCGAAGGGGAGCAACTGTCCGAAGATGCGATATTTGAGTACATCAACACAAGCTTCGCGGGAGATTGTTTGTTGGCAGTCGGGGACGAAAATCTAATCAAGATTCATTTTCACACGAATGAACCGTGGGATCTCGTTAAATATTGTGCGTCGCTAGGTGAGATTTACGATATTGTGATCGAAGACATGAGTAGACAAGAAAGAGGTCTACCTGGTTAATCTACGAACAGAAAAGAGAGTTGTTCGCCGGTAAACGGTGAACAACTCTCTTTTTCTACACCCACCAATCAGGGCGCTCATAGTCGATCAATAGCTGCTTTTCCAGTAAGCGTTGCACGAGGTAAGACGTGACGCTTGGTAAAATCTCATCGATATCGGCCGGGTGGACCATGACTTCGATCGAGTCGCCTGGTTGAATTGCGTCGAGCGTTGCCCGGGACACGCCATCGCCGTAGAACTGGTCACTGAACCGCTCGGTCACCCACAAGTCCCGTCGTGCATCGAGTGTCGTTAAGGCCCGAAACGTCGTGTCGTATTCTTCGGCGAGACGGACGATGACGTCTTGGATCGCCGGCCAGCCATGGACGTGATGGTGGCTGTCGAGGTGATGGAGCGACAGTCCCGTCGCGCGGAACGCCTCAATTTGCGCTTTCCACTCGAGGTAGACGAGCTCAGGGTCGGGTGCCGCTTCCGTCAGAAACCGGTTCGTGTAGCGGAACGTCCCGTCTTCTTTCGTGAGCGGTGTGCTCGTCTTTGCGAGCGGCCGTCCCCACGTCAAGGCGAGATGCACGCCGACGTGTAAGGCGGGATGAAGTTTTGCGAGCGCGACGGCCTCATCGACGGCATAGCCGTTCATCATAAGTGTCGCCGAATTGACGATGCCGTGGACGTGACTGTCGATGATGCCCCGGTTCACACCGGTCGTCAATCCGAAGTCGTCGGCGTTGATCAAGACGTGCGTTTTATGCATTTTGCACGAGACCGAGCGCTTGGTCGAGCACTTGATCGCCTTTCATGAGCCCGTAAGCCATATTGTCGATGACAGCGACCGGTACCGTGACGGATGCTTTGATCTTACCTTCGAGGTAGCGGACTTGTGGTCCGATCAAGATGACGTCGACGTTCGTTTGTTCTTTCAAGCGTGATTCCGGGATGGCTTCGATTGTCGCGTCCAAGCCACGTGAGGCAGCCTCGGTGCGCATTTTTTCAACAAGGATTGATGTCGACATACCGGCCGAGCAGACGAGTAAGATGTTCATTTCAGTTCCTCCAATTGGTTGAGTCGAGTGATCATATCGACCATCTCGATCGCAAGTTCTTTGACGGTCATTGCCGTCATCAAGTGATCTTGGGCGTGGACGAGCAAAACGCTCATGTCGCTCGTCGCCCCGCGTGCCTCTTCTTGCAACAGTTCGGTTTGAAGCTTGTGGGCTTCTAAAAACGCCTCATCCGCTTCTTTCATTTTCGCTTCAGCAAGTTCACCTTCGCCGCGTTTGGCGGCGGCAATCGCCTCGAACGCCGATGAGCGGGCGTTGCCGGCGTGTAAGATGATCATGAACGATAATTGTTGAATGCTTTCTGTCTTCAACTGATTTTCTCTCCTTCGTTGACTTCTGCTTTATTTTTATTGATGTCGGCCGTCATCGCTTTCGCTCCTGCCATGACGAACGGGATATACATCGCCGTCGCGATCGTCAAGTTGACGATTTGGAGCAAGACGCCGCGGACGCTACCGCCGGTGACGAGGTAACCGCTGATGATCGGTGGCGTCGTCCATGGCACGATGGCGACCGTCTTCGGTACCATGCCCGTAGAGAGGGCGACGTACGACACGATCGTGAGCGTGACCGGTACCAAGATGAACGGGATCAACATGACCGGGTTCAACACGATCGGGAGACCGAAGATGACCGGTTCGTTAATGTTGAACAGTCCGGCCGGCGCCGACAGTTTCGCGACTTGGTGATACGGGTGGTTGCGCTGCTTGCGGACGACGATGAAGATGGCGAGAAGCAGGGCGAACGTCGTACCTGATCCGCCCATGAAGACGAATGAATCGAGGAACGGTTTAGTCACCGTGTACGGCACGTCGTAAGCCGACACACCTGCTTGGAACGCGGCCAAGTTTTGCTCGATGAGCGGGAGATAGATCGGCTCGATGACCGAACCGATGATGTTCGTGCCGTGCAGTCCGAAGAACCAAAGGATGTGGTTCAAGAAAGCGATGACGAGACCGGCCGCGAGCGAGTCGCCGAACCCCTGAAGCGGTTGCTGGATGACTTTAAAGATGACTTCAAAAATGCTGAGCTCGACTTGGAGTGTCATGAACAGTTGAACTCCGGCGACGAGCGTCAAGATGAGCATCGACGGGATGAGTGCTTGGAACGAACGGGTGACCCCACCCGGTACGCCTTCCGGCATCTTGATCGTCAATTTCGTGTTGATGAGGTAACGGAACAGTTCGGTGACTGCGATCGAGACGATGATGGCAACGAATAATCCTTGGGCACCGAGCCAAGCGAAGTTAAGCCCCCAGTCTTCTGTGACCGGCACGAGCATGATGTATGACGCGACTGATAAAATACCGGCGGCGAGCCCATCGACTCCATATGACCGGGCCAAGTTATACCCGATCGAGAAAGCGACCAAAAGACCTAATATGGCGAACGAGGCCGTCCAAATGTTGCCGCCGAGTCCTTGCCAGTTCCCTTCGCCGAACGCATTGTTCATCATGCCGACGAAGTCGAGCGAGAGGCCACCTAAATTGATGGCCGGGAAGTTGTTAATGAGGACAGCGAGCGAACCGACGATGATGAGCGGCATGACCGAGACGAATCCATCACGGATGGCGACTAAGTGTCGCTGGGAACCGATGCGCCCAGCGATTTCGATAAACTTGTTCATGAGTAAACCTCCTTCTTAAATTGTGGTAAGTACGCTTCATGCGCGTCGAATAGCTCACGGAGGAGCGGATCGATTTTCTTCTCATCTTGGATGAGCGGGTTCATCAGGCAGGCGAGGTAGGCATCGTTGTATGAGCCGGACATCGCTGCGCGGATGGCGAGCTGTTCAAACGTCTTCAAATTAGTGATGAGTCCTTTGATCGGGAGCGGTAACGCACCGATTGAAATCGGACGTGGACCAGCCTTCGTGATGACGGCGTTCACTTCGATGACGGCGTCGTCCGGTAAATCGCGAATCGTGCCGCGGTTCAGTGTGTTCACCGTCTGGATATCGCCGCGATCGTTGTAGATCGAGTCCATCAAATTGCAGGCGGCGTCGGAATAATAGGCGCCGCCGCGCTGTTCGAGCTCAACAGGTTTCACGTCGAGTTCGACGTCTTTGTATTTCTCGAACAGTTGCGCCTCGACTTGCTGGACGACCTCGGCGCGCGTGCCGTTCTGTTCATACGCCGCTAAATCTTTCGCGAGTACGTCCGCCGTTTGGAAATAGTATTGATGGTACGGGTTCGGCAACATGCGGAGCGATTTCAAGAACGATTCGCTCCAACCGAGCCCGACGATGTTCGCCGGCGAGTAGTCGGTGCCGGCGTTCAGTGACGCGAGCACGTCGTCCGTGCGATCGACGCCGTCGACCCAGACGTGGCGGCCGAACACGAAATGGTTGAGTCCGATGAATTCGATGGCGACACGTTCGACCGGGGTGTCTAAAATCTCAGCGACCGAGTTGCGCATGTTGAACGGGATGTTACAGACGCCGATGACTTTTTTGTGGGCCGAGTGTTGCAAGACGGCCTCGGTGACGATACCGGCCGGGTTCGTGAAGTTGACGAGCCACGCGTCCGGGCAAATCTCCGCCACCTCATTAGCGAGCTCGACGAGGACCGGGATTGTCCGGAACGCTTTGAACAAGCCGCCAGCACCGTTCGTCTCTTGACCGATGAAGCCGTGCTTGAGCGGGATGCGTTCATCCAAGGCGCGGGCTTTCAGGCCACCGACGCGGATCTGCGTCGAGACGAAGTCGGCGCCAACAAGTGCTGCTTTCCGGTCGAGCGTCCAACTGAGTCTGATGTCAGCGCCTGCCTTTTGAATCATCCGTTCGGCGAGACGGCCGACGATGTCTAATTTGTCTCTCCCTTCCTCGATGTCGACAAGAACGATCTCCCGAACCGGAAACGTCGCTTGTCGCTGGATCAAACCTTCAATGATTTCGGGGGTATAACTCGAACCTCCACCGATGATGACGACCTTGACTGCCATAGTGCCAACTCCTCCTTGTGAAAGCGATTTCTTTTTGTTGTAACAAATATAACAAATAGTACAACTTGTCGCAATATAAAAAGTACAAATAATACAAATTGTTTTTTGTATTTGCATTTGTATGTTTGCTGTATCAGAATAAAGGAAAGAAGGATGACACAAAGGGGTGACAGAATGTCGCAGTCGACGCTTCAAACAGCCATCAAAGAAGAGTTATTGTCCCGCATCAAGAGCGGACATTATACAGAAGGCGAGAAATTCCCGACCGAGTACGCGTTATGCGAAGAGTTCGACGTCAGCCGGACGACGGTCCGCGGCGCGCTCAACCAGTTGACGACGGAAGGCTATCTCGTCCGCCAGCAAGGGCGCGGCACGTTCGTCGCCGGGAAGAAAGTCCGTCAGACGTTATCGCATACACCGAACAATTACGCGGCCCAGCTCGCCGTTCAAGGCAAGCGCGGCCAAGTGTCGCTCATCGACTTGTCGGTCGTCTCGGCGAACGCCCAGCTCGCCGACGTATTCACGGTCGACGAACAAGCACCGATCCAAAAGATCGAACGGATCCGTCACGCCGACGGGGAGCCGACGCAATACGAGGTCTCGTTCATCCCGTGGCAGATCGCGCCGGGTATCACGAAAGACCAGGCCGAGCATTCGCTGTTCCAAACGCTAGCGGAAGTCCACGACGTCCACGTCGCCAAGACGACCGAGGCGCTCGAGATCGCGCTCGCCGACGAACGGATAAGCGATCTTCTCGACTGTCCGCTCGGGACGCCGTGCTTTTATATCGAGACGGTGACCGAGGACGCGTCAGGAAAAACGATCGAGTACTCACGTTCATATTTCCGAGGGGACAAGACAAGTTTTGTCATCGAACGGAGCTACGCTTGAAAACACGCCGAAACCTGGCGTGTTTTTTTGTAGTCATATTAAACAAAAATGAACGGGTTAAGGATTTGTCAGCCTTGGAGATATCGCATTCATTGAAACCAAGGGTCATGTTGCGTACAGTTAACAGTAGGAAGGCGGGATGTCATGTTATTCAAGAAAAAAACAGACGACGAAGTGACAGGGGCGACGCGTTTCCAAGTCAAATTGACGGAACAGTTGCCGGAACTTGGCCAAGTTATGATACTCGTCGACACAGCGACCGGTGTCAACTACATCCAGACATGGGTCGGGACGGGTGGTGGCATCACGCCGTTACTTGATTCAAACGGTGACGTCGTGGTCGACGACGTGTCTAAATTTCAGTAAATAGGGATCGGATCGAGAAAGGATTGAAGACACATGCACATTATCGAATTCATTGGGGTCAGTCATAACGACATCCTACATAACATCACCGGCTACTTCCGCGAAGGCCGGATCACGACGTTCGTCGGACCGAGCGGCGCCGGCAAGACGACGTGCCTGAAGCATATTAACGGGCTACTATCGCCGGACGCGGGCGACATTTATTTCAAAGGCGAGAACATCCGCGATATCGATGTCATCGCGCTCCGGAAACAGATCGGCATGGCGTTCCAAAGCGCCCCGATGATCGACGGGACGGTGTACGACAACTTGAATTTACCGAAAGCGATTTTCGGGGAGACGCTCGACCGGGATAAAGCGACAGAGCTGCTCGGAAAAGTCGACTTGGACGGCATCTCGCTCGACCAACCGATCAAGACGTTGTCGGGCGGGGAGCGGAGCCGGGTCGCCATCGCCCGGACGCTCGTCAATAAACCGGACGTCTTGCTGTTAGATGAGATCACGTCGAGCCTCGACTACCGGACGGTGAAAGAGATCGAGCATTTGATCGTGCGACTTCAAAAAGATTTCGGGGTCACCGTCATTTGGATCACCCACGACCTCGATCAAGCGAGACGGGTCAGTGATGACATGTGGTTTTTACGGAACGGGGAATTGATTGAGTTCGGAGACGCTTCGTTCATCGACGAGTCGGACAATCCGATGATCGGGCGGTTCGTCAGGGGGGAAGAGCTATGACGTTCATCGAACTGATGACTTCCTTGATTTTCGTGGCGATCCCGCTCGGGTTGGCGTTGTTTTTGAAGCTCGGTCTCGAGCGTGACATCGTCATCGCGACGGTACGCTCGATCATTCAACTGTTGTTGATCGGCTACATTTTGACGTTCGTCTTCGAGAGCGATACCCCGGTGTTCATGCTGCTCATGATCCTCCTCATGATTGGCGCGGCGACGCAAAACATCATCAAAAAAGGGGACGGCATCCCTGGCATCACCTGGATGATCGTCCTCACGCTCGTCACGGTTGAATCGCTGACGATGGGGCTCATGCTCGGGCTCGGCATCATCCCGTTCGAGCCGGAGAAAATCATTCCGATCAGCGGTATGGTCATTGGCAACTGTATGGTGTTGTCACTCCTGTTTTTGAACAAGTTCAAAGACGAGGTCGAACGAAGCGACGAGGTCATCGAGCTCATCCTGTCGATGGGCGGGGCACCGAAAATCGCAATCGAGCGGAGCTTGAAGAACGCCATCCGGACGAGTATGATCCCGACCGTCGAGGCGCAAAAGACGATGGGGCTCGTCCAGCTTCCGGGCATGATGAGCGGCCTTATCATCGGCGGCGCCGACCCGATGGAGGCGGTGTTGTACCAACTGCTCATCTTGTTCCTCATTTTGACGACGGCGACGATTTCGGCCGTCATGGTCGGCTATATGGCGTATCCGCGTCTGTTTAACCAAAAACTGCAGTTTATCGGATTGACGTATCGGAAGGGGAAAACGACATGATCAGAGGCATCCATCACGTCCAAGTCACGATCCCGAAAGGTGAAGAAGCGACAGCACGCGCGTTTTATTGCGATGTGCTCGGCTTGAATGAAATCGACAAACCGGAGTCGCTTCAAGATCGAGGCGGGTTTTGGCTTCAAGTCGGCGACCAAAGCGTCCATGTCGGCACCGAGGACGGGGTCGACCGGCTGAAAACGAAAGCGCATGTCGCCTATACGGTGACCGATCTAGCAGAATGGGGACGGAAACTCGAAGCAGAAGGAATCGAGCGGATTGAAGGGATTCCAATCCCTGGCTTCGATCGCTTCGAGTTCCGTGACCCGTTCGGCAATCGGGTCGAGATGATTCAGGCGATATGAGGAAAGGGAGCGCCCAAGTGGGTGCTCCCTTTGTCGGTTCACGAGATGCCGAACAGTTCCGTGACGGCTTTCCAGCTCGATGGATAGGCGTTGCTGCCAGAATGCTGATGGATCAGTTTCCCGAGACGTTTTACAACAAGGCTCCACTGCGTCCCATCGGTGGTGTAATATCCTTTTTCTTCAAACACTTCAGGCCAACGATGTGAGGAGAGGGCGACGAATCGTTCGTGGACGCGTGTCGCATCCTCCTTTTCGTACCAACCTGAGCTTGGGATTGCTACGCTCAAGTCGTAATCTTCGCGCCAAATCACTTCTCGTTTGACCGACCCGTCTTCAAAGAACGTCAACGTGGACTCGTTGTGGACACCGAAGCCACCGACGGAGAACGTGACGGTGATGGACGGTTTCTTTTTACGGATGGCATCGAGCGGGATCGTCGGCTCGAACATCAATTTCTTTCGGCGTGACTCCATAAGCGCTAACTTCTCTTCTAACGTGGCTCTCGGTCGTCGCATGACCGGTTCAAGGTGGTTGTGTGTGCTATATGTATTCAATTTTGTCGACCCTCTCTTTTGGTGTCATTCATACGTGAATTATAGGACATCCGGACAAGGCGGGTGAGCAAAATAAATGGCAGGGTGAATAGAAAAAAGGGGGCGCTTAAATCGGCGCGCCCTATCTATCGTTATTGTGCAGGTGTCCCTTGATGGAATCGCATTTTCCATACGCCGTCAATCCTGACCCAAATCGAGCTGCGGAGAGCGGTCTTCTCAGTCGCGTGATTCTCGGTTCGATACGTAGCGAGCACGACATCGTCGCGGATGACTTCGAGGTTGAAGTCGGACAGTGTGATGTCAATCTCTCCAAGGTCCATCGTATTCGTGTCGTCTTCTTTGTATAAGACGCGACCTGAGCTCCCGATTTCAAAAAAATCTTCGGTCAACAGTTCACGCAATCGCTCGGGCGACGTCCGCACTTCCATTGTCAACAACAGGCGTTCTTTCTCTTCGATCAATGGTGCGAGCATTCGCGTCACTCCTTTCTAAAAACGTTAGCCGTGTACCGTATTCATTTTCCCGAAATTCATGACGATGAGTCCGATGCTATTGAGGGTCGATAACACTTCCGCGATAATCGCGGCAACGGGATAAGCAAAACCCATATAACCGTGATCTCCAATAATGTCATTACTTCATGTACGTTGCTGTGAATGTAGCAAAATATGTGTGGGTTGTCGACAGAATAAGCGAATGGGATAATTAGGGAAAAAAGGGGAGTGAGGATGGATGGGATCACACTTGATGCATCTTGTCATCGCGAATGAGGTATGGCCTCATTTGGCTGAGATTAATCAGACGGCTTTCTTGTTAGGAAATCTCGCACCAGACGCGACGCTGGCGAAACAGAATACACATTATTACGCAGGAAATCACAACGATTTGACGCGTCGGCTCGATCTCGAGCAATACTGGACGGACAGTGCTAGAGAGGACTCGTCTTTTAGACTAGGGTACTATTGTCACCTTGTCGCAGATGAGATTTGGCTGCAAGGTTTTTATAAGAGCTGGTTGAAACAAGTCATCACACAAAATCGGTCAAAGCAAGCGGCTTACTATTCCGACTTTGATGCCTATAACGCGCCGTTAGCGAAACGTCTTGGCAACTTTGATTTCGAAGTGTTGAAGACCGATGCGACAGATGAACTATTCGAACTGATAAAGAAAGTCGAGCAGGATGCACAAGCAACGACTGAAGGAACATACACGATGTTTTTACCTCATCAATTCGAGGGATACGTCGATACGTGCGTCATTCGTTGCCGTGACATGGTTCGACAAAAAATAGGGGGACTGTAGGAATCAACGTCAATACGCAGCACTCTGTCTGATGCTCGTGCTCTTTTTTGTCGGGATTTCAGAAGCCTAGGAAGGAGGAGTCGTATGGAGAAACAAATACCGAGACGGCCATTTCTGATGCGCGCAGTCCCATTTTTCCTCTTGGCTGCGCTATGCGGACCGCTCGCGTTAGTACTTGTCGTCATCTACTGGCGTGACTCGTCGGACGAGGTTCGCGGTCCTTATCTAATTTTTGCGGTCATCTTTTTACTGTTTTTCATCGTTAAACTGCTTCCGGACGGTCTCCTACAAATCATCCTCTTCTCGTTCACGTACACGTTCGTATGGTTTCTCACCTACAGCATTCTCAAACGAAAACGAGACAGCCGAAATTGAACTTTAACTCTTTAGAAAGTGGTCTCGTACCACTTTCTTTTTATTTTGCATTAATAGTAGGAAAAATATTTCCAATCTCTTTTTGAAATTTTGGCATTGCGCATCCTTTTTTTGTTTGCTATGCTTCTCAATGAAAACGACAATGATAATCATTATCAGCGATAAAGCATTCCTGTTGCTTACATAGACAAGATCAACAACAGGGATGCCGTTCGATTGAGAAGGTTGTCGGCGTAATCAATACATATAGGGAGATGGAAAAAGTGGGGAAATTAAAAGCATCAATCATGGCGACATCGCTCGTCTTATTACTTGCGGCGTGCGGGAACGAGAATGAAGCAAAAGATACGGGTAACGCGGAAGCGGAAGCGAAACCGAAGACGGTGGAAATCACGGACGCACATGGCACGATCGAAGTACCGGTCAACCCGGAGAAGGTCGTCGCGCTCGACAACCGGACGTTCGAGACGCTCTCGGATTGGGACATCGACTTGGTCGCGGCTCCAATCGGATTGATTCCAGCGGACTTGCCTTATAAAAATGATAAAGACATCGTGGACGTCGGGATGCACAATGAGCCGAACTTAGAAGCGATCGCCGGTGTGGATCCGGACGTCGTCATCGTCGGTCAACGATTCGCCGACTACTACGACGACATTAAAAAATTAGTTCCGGAAGCAGCCGTCATCGATTTGAACATTGAGCTCCCAGAAGATGCGGGCACGCCAGGTGAAATCTTGGTAGAAGGCTTTGAGTCGACGACGCGTTCACTCGGCCAAATCTTTGAAAAAGAAACGGAAGCAGATGAACTCATCAACAGCTTTGAAGCATCGATCGACAGTGTAAAAGCTTCATACAACGGTGAAGACAAAGTGATGTCAGTCATCGTCTCAGGCGGCGATATCGGATTCTCGGCACCGAATACAGGTCGTGTCTTCGGACCGATGTATGACATCTTTGACTGGACACCTGCCCTCGAAGTAGAGAAAACGACAGGTGACCACCAAGGGGATGAGGTCTCGGTTGAAGCGATTGCTGAGAGTGACCCGGACTGGTTGTTCGTCCTCGACCGTGACGCGGCGATTACAAGCATGGAAGACGCTGTACCTGCAGCAGACGTGATTGATAACGCACCGGCACTTCAAAAAACAAAAGCCGTGACAGATGCAAAAATCGTTTATGCACCGAACGACACGTACATCAACGAGTCGATTCAAACTTATTCTGAGCTATTCAACGATATCGCAGCCGCGCTTTCGAAGTAAGGGAGTCACGTTGTGCAAAAACCAATGACAGCAAGGGTTGAGACATTGTCTCAGCCCTCCTTTTCTAACATATGGACAAAGTCCTTTGTCGTAGCAGTTCTCGTTGTCTTCATGTTGGCATGCCTCTCGCTCGTGACCGGCGTCTATGACATTCGTCAGGAGGGTGGGTCGGACATGTTTTGGATCACCCGTGTCCCACGGACGATTGCCATCATGTTGACCGGTGCCGCCATGGCAATGTCGGGACTCGTCATGCAACTGATCACGCAAAACCGTCTCGTCGAACCGACGACGACCGGAACGCTCGAATGGGCGGGGCTCGGTCTGCTCACTGTGTATCTGCTCGTTCCGGCGCCGACGCTCATGATGCGCATGACGGGAGCGATCGTCTTCTCGTTCATCGGAACGATGGTCTTCTTCTGGTTCCTGCGCTCGGTCAAACTTCGCTCATCGTTGATCGTCCCGATTATCGGGCTCATGCTCGGGGCGGTCGTATCGGCCGTGTCGACGTTTCTCGGCTTGTTCTTTCAAGCGAGTCAGACTATTGAAGGCTGGTTCGTCGGGTCGTTCGCATCGGTGCAGGTCGGACGTTATGAATACTTGTGGCTTATCATCCTTGTCACATTCTTCATCTTTATCCTCGCGAACCGGTTGACGCTCGCCGGACTCGGCGAAGACATCGCGACGAGCTTGGGCGTCAACTACAACAGTCTCATCTTGATTGCGACAGGACTGATTGCACTCGCGGTCGGGGTCGTGGCGACGGTCATCGGTAATCTGCCGTTCCTCGGACTAATCGTCCCGAACATCGTCTCGATGTTTCGTGGAGACGATCTCCGTAGCAACTTGCCGTGGGTATGCGTCATCGGGATGGGCACGGTTCTCGTCAGCGACTTGATTTCGCGGACGATCATCATGCCGTTTGAATTACCGGTATCGCTCATTCTTGGGACGGTCGGGTCGGTCGTGTTTATCGCGATTCTCTTGAGACAACGGAAGACGGGAGGGGTACGATGAGCACACTCATCGAAAACAAGACGAAGCAACGGGAAGCGTATGACGTCGATGGTCGATCCGTGCATACGGAAGAGCGGTGTGCGACGGCGTTCCGTTCGAAGCGGGAAGAACGGCGTTATTGGCTGTTCCTAGCCTTCTTTATCGTCGGCGGATTGCTCTGTGCGTTCGGGTTACTCGTCTATAACAACCCGGTTCCGTTCGATTCACCGTCGTTCATCCCCGTCGTCGAGCGTCGGGTCGTCGCCGTCGTTACGATGGCGATCGCCGCGCTCTGTCAAAGCTTGGCGACGGTCGCGTTTCATTCGGTGACGAACAACCGCATCATCACGCCATCCTTGCTCGGGTTCGATGCGCTTTATTCGACGATTCAGACGAGCATGATCTTCTTCTTCGGTGCGGGTGCGTTAATCGGTTTTTCGGGAACCGGTGCCTTTTTGACCCAGGTCGGCCTCATGGTGCTCATGAGCCTGCTCTTGTATGGCTGGCTCTTGTCCGGGAAATACGGGAATCTGCAACTCATGCTTCTCGTCGGGATCATCATCGGGACCGGTTTGAATTCGGTGTCCTCGTTCATGCGCCGTATGCTCGCGCCGTCGGATTTTGATATCCTTCAGGCCCGTCTGTTCGGATCGGTCATGCATGCTGATGCCGCGTACTTCCCAATCGTCATTCCGATTGTGATTGTCGTCGGAATCATGTTGTATAGCTTCTCAAATCGCTTGAACGTCGTCGCACTCGGGAAAGATGTAGCGACATCGTTCGGGGTGAACCATCGGGGGAGCGTCATCTTTACGCTCATTCTCATCTCGCTATTGATGTCGGTATCGACAGCGCTCATCGGACCGCTGACGTTCTTTGGATTCTTGGTGGCGACGCTCAGCTATCAGGTTGCTTCGACGTATGACCATAAGTATATGTTCCCGATGGCGTTCGCGCTCGGTTTCTTCGTGTTGACGAGCGCGTATTTCTTTATGTATCACATTCTCAATACACCGAGTGTCGTGTCCGTCATTATCGAATTGTTCGGCGGAATCGTTTTCTTGGCAATCATCTTAAGGAGAAAATCGCTATGATTCAACTTGAACAAGTACAAAAATCGTATACGGATGACGTCCGAATCGGACCGATCAATCTCGACATCCCGAAAGCCGGGTTCACGTCGTTGATTGGGCCGAACGGGGCCGGCAAGTCGACGACGCTCATGATGATTGGCCGCCTGCTCGATTTAGACGCGGGTCAAATTCAAGTCGCGGGGATGGACGTGTCGAGCACGAAATCGAAAGACTTGGCGAAAATCATCACGATTTTACGACAAGAAAACCATTTCGTGACGCGTCTCACCGTCCGTCAGCTCGCCGGGTTCGGTCGCTTCCCATATTCGAAAGGACGGTTGACGCAAGAAGATGAACGCATCATCTCGAAGTATATCGACTTCCTTGATTTGACGGAGCTCGAGCATCGTTATCTCGATGAACTGTCGGGCGGGCAGCGCCAGCGGGCGTACGTCGCGATGGTGCTCTGCCAGGAGACGGAATACGTGTTGCTCGATGAGCCGCTCAATAACTTGGACATCGCTCGCTCGGTCCAGATGATGGAATACTTGCGCCACGTCGCCGACGAGTTCGGCCGGACGATCGTCACCGTGCTCCACGACATCAACTTCGCGGCCAAGTACTCGGACCGGATTTGTGCGATGAAAGACGGCAAGATCGCCGCCTTCGGTACGGTTGATGAGATCATGGTCGCCGAGACGCTATCCGACATCTTTGAGACGAAGCTTGAAATCATTCAAGGACCATACGGACCGATTGCGGTCTATTAATAGAAGGAAGGAGTGACGACGATGCAAATTTACTGGACACCGATTCAACGAGTTGTACAGGAAGCGCCAGATACATACACGTTCCAACTCGAGCTCCCGGACGGCTTCACGTGGGACGAGGGGGCGCATACCCACTTCGCGTTAGAAGGGTTCAACAAAGAAGACAAACCGAACCGGAGCTTGATTCGCCACATGTCGATCTCGACGCTGCCGCGTGAAGGCGCGATCGGTATCACGACACGGATCAAGCGAGAGTGCTCCGAGTTCAAGTCGATCTTGCGTGATATGGAGATTGGCGAACAAGTCGCCATCTTCAAGACACATTCGAACGTCCCATTGAAGCGTGAGGGGAAGAATGTGTACTTGTTGTCGGCTGGCGTCGGGCTCGCGACGTTCCGTCCGATCGTACTCGAATACTTGGAGAACGGGGAAGGTGTGTCGCATCTCCACTCGCTGAACGTCGACACGTCAGCGAACTATCTATTCAACGACGTATTTACGTCATCAAACAGCTTCACGGCAGAGTTTGTCGCCAATCGTGTCGACTACTATACAGCGGTCGAGACGCTCGCGACGGACCGAGACGGCTTATTCTATCTCGTCGGTAGCGACGACTTCCTGCATCAGACGATCGACGTGTTGCGCCGAAGCGGCATCATGCCGGAACAGATCGTACTCGACAAACATGACTTCCAACTTGAAGACTTTTTAAGATGAGGCTAAGACCGGGGACGCGTTCCTCGGTCTTTCTTATGGAATCGAAATAGTGTTGCACATAAAAACTGATTTCCCTTTATACTAGATACAACGATAAAGGGGGGAGTTCAAATGGAATACCTGTACATATTCCTTGGTGTTTTGTTCGTTGCAATCGTTGTCCTGATTTGGAAGAAGCGTCAGAAACCGACTGAAACATCAATTCCGCTCAACTCAGAAGACAATCAAGTGATCCAGTCTAGCGCAGCGCATGAATTGGTCAAACAAGAGCACTCGGCAACCGTTTTGCCGGTTGTTTTAGAGGACGTGTCTAATAAAGAAGAGATTACGGTCGGGGCGGATATGGCGCAACTGTTAAAACATGTCGTGCAATCTGTCGGCATCCCGGCGGCAATACAATCGCTCGGCCAAAAGCCTACGTACCAACTCGTTTTTTCGCCGAAAGTAGAAGCCGCCTTGAAAAGTGGTGTCTATTCTTTAAGGAAATCAAAAGAAGACGGTTATTGGCGAGCCATCTTGGTGGACGGAAAAAATACAATTAAAGCCCAAGCGAATTTGAAGAAAGTTAACCCGCTCCAAGTTCGGCGGATTGCGCTAGATTTGGCAACAACGGTCGTTGCCCAAGAACACTTAAGAGAAATCAAACAGTCGCTCGACAAGATTGAGACGATTGTAAACAAGTTAGTCACGATGAAATTGAATGAATATCACGGTCAAGCCCGGAGTTCGTTTAACTATTTAGATCGCGTCTACGTATTTTTAAAACAAAATACTGTGGACAGCAAGGTCACACACCAGCTTGAGAACAACTATAAAGCAGACATCGATACCATCTATGCCTTGCTCAAACATATCGATTCCCCACTCGGGAAAATGAATGAACTGAAGAAACGTGCTTTTGTTTTCAAAGAGGCTGACAAAATCCAAACGATGAAGGAAGTCATCGGCGAGTTCCAAGAGTATGAAGAACTCATCTATATGTTCCTATTAAGCTTGCAAGGAGAAATTCACGCGATGCGCCTGTTGGGGGACCCTGAAGAGGCGATTGATCAAGCCACAAAACAAGTGAACACAATTAGCCAAGAGTTCGAATCGAAGCGTCATGCATTCCATCAAGGGCTTGAAAGCTACGAGAAAGAATTCAAGGTTCGCTTCGCCTTGGCGAGCCGTGAACGGAATCAAATCCAGCTGATCGCAAACGAGCATATGGCGGTTATCGATCAATCAGCGGCTCGTGCAATCAATCTTGACTTCAAGGCGGAAGTCGAACCAAGAAAATTGTTTATCGTGTCAGAAGGGGACGAAGTCAAAGTGTTCGCGAATCGATAAAATCAGTACTTAGACCGGGGATACGTTCCTCGGTCTTTTTGTATGACAAATCGCGACGAATCGTTCGAACAGGTCACGTCCGTCCGGTGTCCCGATCGACTCGGGGTGGAACTGGACGCCGTACGTCGGATGTGTCGGATGTTCGAGCGCCATGATGACGCCGTCCGCAGTCGTTGCCGTCACGTTGAGTTCCGTCGCTTGGACGACGAGCGAGTGGTACCGCATGACGTCCATCGGCTCTCCGTCGAACAAGGCACCGGTCGTCGTCTCGATCACAGACGTCTTGCCGTGCATGACCTGTTTGGCCCGGCCGACCGTGCCGCCGAACGCTTCGGCGATGACTTGATGACCGAGACAGACACCGAGGATTGGGATTTGTCCCGACAGCTGTCGGACGACGTCGAGAGAGACACCGGCGTCACCTGGACCACCTGGACCAGGTGAAATGATGATACCGGACGGGTTAAGGGCGCGAATTTCATCGACCGTCAGCTCGTCGTTACGGACGACCAAGACATCGCTGAACCGGGCGACGTCTTGATAGACGTTATATGTGAACGAGTCGTAGTTATCAATCAGTAAAATCATGCGAACACCTCCAACAGGGATTTGGCTTTATGCAGCGTCTCTTCATATTCCGATACCGGATCCGAGTCAAAGACAATGCCGGCCCCGGCTTGGACGTACGCCGTATCATTTTGGACGACCATCGTCCGAATGGCGAGGGCGAAGTCGAAGCCGCCCCGGACGTCGAGATAGCCGACGGCCCCGGCGTATACTTCACGTTTCACCGTCTCGAGCTCATCGATCAACTGCATCGCCCGAATCTTCGGTGCCCCGGAGACGGTGCCGGCCGGGAGACAGGCCCGTAGCGCGTCGATCGGGTTCAAGTCGTCACGTAGTTCGCCTTCGACTTCGGAGACGAGATGCATGACGTTTTTGAAACGCTCGACTTCCATCTGTTTCGGAATCGTGACCGTTCCGACTTTGGCGACGCGGCCGATGTCGTTCCGGCCAAGGTCAAGTAGCATCCGATGTTCGGCCAGCTCTTTCTCGTCTTCAATCAAGTCGGCAGCGTGGCGCATGTCTTCTTCGACGGTCTTGCCGCGCGGGCGCGTACCGGCGATCGGGTTCGTCGAGACGCAGTTCCCTTCGACACGGACGAGACTCTCAGGCGACGCCCCGAGGACGATCGCTTCGCCGAGGTCGATGTAGAATAAGTACGGGCTCGGATTAAGTTTTCGCAGCGTCCGGTAGAAGTGGAACGGGTCACCGGTGAACGTCGCGTCAATCCGTTGCGACAACACGAGCTGGAACACCTCTCCGGCAAGGATCGCTTCTTTCGCTTTCAAGACACGCTCGATAAATGTGTCCTTGTCGGTCAAGAGCCGTTCGCTCGTCCGGACGACCGGCGCGAGTTCATGCGTCTTCGCCGTCTCGAGCTCGGCTTTCAACTGTTCGAGCCGGGCCGCTCCGTCGCCGTCGCTGTCGCCGGTGTCGATCAAGATGACGCGCTCCTCGAGATGGTCGTATAAGACGACCGTCTCATAGCGTTGGAACAACGCGTCCGGCAAGTCGCGTGTCTCGGTCGGCGTGTTCGGGATCGGCTCATACGTCCGCAGCAGGTCGTAGCCGATATACCCGACGGCGCCGCCGATGAACGGGTAGGGCGCGTCTTCCGTGTCACGTGCGATCAATGTGGATAAGACGGCGAGCGGGTCGTCCGTTTGGGTCGTACCCGTTGCATCGGTCACGGTGTTGCCGTCGACACGGATCGTCTCGACCGGGTTCGCCGCGATGATCGAGTAACGTCCGTGTTTGCCTTCAGCCCGGCTCTCGAGCAATACTTTTCGCTCTCCTTGTAACCGATGGAAGATTGCTACCGGGGTCAGTTCGTCGCCGTTGATGATTAGTTGTTTCATAGGATTGACCTCCTTATAATATAGACAGAAAGGGGAGAAGCACGTGCAGATTCTAAGACCAGACCAGTTTTCAGGTGACCCGTTGACGGCTCATATCGAACTTGAAGAAACAATGTCACCTTACATCGAGTCGGACGTGTACAATCCGGCCTATTTTCAGGCGGTCTTACAGAAGGCGCACGACCTGTTTGACGCCTTGTTCGATGAAGGGGATGCCATCCTTCTCGTGTATCACGTGTATGGGACCGCATTTACGCCCACGCACCTCTTTCGCTTCATTCGTGACCGAAACGCCCGATTTAAGACGACGTTAACGCGTTCCGTCCTACATGAAGAAACGATTCGAACCTATACGGTAGCGATTTCAGGCAGGTCACAGCTTCGACTCCATGCCTTGTTAGAAGCAATTTGTCATCAAGACTTCCACTTCTCGCCAAGGCTCTGCCGTCACCGTTGGACGTGTCCTTCCATTCAGTTCATTCATCAAACGAAAAACCATGTGCTGTTTATTTATGATGACCGTGGTGCTTATATCCGCGGGACATCACCCGAACACCTTGAAGCCTTAAAACAAAAAATCTCCCCGCCCTTCATGCCCAATCGGACATGAAGGACGAGGAGATTTCCCCGTGTTGCCACCTTCGTTGAGAAACTTCGTGTCTCTCCACTCATCGCGAACGATCATTCGCTGTCCTCGGTAACGGGAGGACCCGTCAGAGCCTACGTATCGGTCTGAACGCTCAAAAGCCCATTCACGCAAGACACGTCACCGGTTCGCATCGATCACCGGCTTTCTGGAGACGTCCCTTCGCGCTACTCTTCTTTCTCATCGCGAGTTCGTATGATGTTATCGTTACTTTAACGGGATGACGTGATGATGTCAATCTTTGACGTGTTTCATTGTCGAAATATTTTCGTAACACGATTGAAACATTTTCTAACAGATCTCGTATACTATATCCAAGGTGATCCACCTAATACTTGGAAAAGAGGAAAACAAATGAAACGATTGGTGCAACGGACTGTTGCGACATTGCTCGCGGTCCTACTTATCGTCTCGCTCGTCCCGCCGCGCATCCACGCTGATGCCGGGGCCGGAATGAAGCAAGCGACACTACTGGAAGCAGGGGAGGCTGTCACGTTCACGACGGGCGTCGACCCGGTCAATACATACTGGTTCAAGATGGAGCGAGGAGCTCCGAGCCAGATGACCCATATGGAAATCGTCATGGAGGCGACGAAACTCGCCAACGTCTCGGTCTATCCGAGCGCCGATATGGCCGGGAAAGACGATACGTTCTATCCTTACCGTGCGAGCGCCTCGAAAGAGGACGGCAAAGCGACAATCCATCTCCCATATGCATGGGAAGGACCATACTACGTCAAAGTCGAGTACATGCCGATGGAGACGCCGGACATGTATCCACCGGAAGAGGAGATCTTCTCACTTGAAGAAGGAGAAGAGCCGAGTGAAGAAGGAACAGAACCGAGTGAGGACGGAACAGAACCGCCAAGCGAACCGGACCCGTCGGAGTTCGCTTCAGAGATCAACCTCGTCTACAACCCGGTCAAATTGCCGGTGAAATATGAACAGGCAAGCGGCGATATGTGTGCCGTCGAATCGATTTTAATGCCGGCAAGTGATCAAAAGACGATGCTCGAGCTGATTCGACGTGTCCAGACGGACGTGCTCAACCAATCAGAAGAAGGGCGGGAACTCGCGGCACTCTACTACCGTGCCTCGCCTTACATCATCAAGGCGATCACGTTCGACAAGACGAAGCGTCAGGCGGCGTATAACGACCTGGTGACACTCAAACCGCTTTTGACAGCTCTCGTCGAGCGAAAACAGCATACAGTGTCGTCGAAAGAGTCAGCGGCCATCAACCGGATGCACGCCCTCGTCAGTCAAAGCGTGCCGGAAGGATTGAAGGCGGACATCGCGTCTGTCGCAGGTCTTGCCGGGATGGATGAACTTGCGGGAACACCGCTCACGGACGTGTTCGACCGCATCGGCGTCACCGTCAACGTGACGGACGCCCCGCGTTATATCGTCAAATACAAGTCGTCACCGAACCGATCGATTGGCAAGATGAACGCGATGCGTGATGTCTCGGCCGAACGTCTCGCCATCGGTTCACCGGGTGACCATTTCGCGCTCGTCGATGTCGAAACGGCGTCAGCGAAGACGAAAGCGTCGGCACAAGCGGTGCTCGAGTCAGACCCGAACGTCGACTATATCGAGCCGATCGAGACGTACTCTGCATTTATGGCGGACCCGAGCTATAGCTATCAATGGTCGGTCAACAGCCGCTCTGTGTTGAAACCGTTCGGGGACGCGGGCATCAGCCTTGATAAGTACGAGGCGCTCAACTTGAAAGCCCGTACCGTCAAAGTTGCCGTTCTCGATACCGGTGTCGACCACCGCCTTCTCGATTTGAAAGGGAAAGTTGATGTCCGAAATGGGAAGAACTTCGTCGACCCGAACGGGGAAGGCGACGCAATCGATGACCACGGTCACGGGACGCACGTCGCCGGTGTCATCGCGGCCGCTCAAAACAACGGCACGTCGATGCGGGGGATTGTCCCGAACGTGTCCATCTTACCGGTAAAAGTACTTGATGCCGGCGGATATGGGGAGACGGATCAAATCGCACTCGGTATCAAGTATGCCGTCGACGCCGGAGCGAAAGTCATCAATATGAGCCTCGGCGGAACGGAAAGCCGCACGATCGGTTATATGTTGAAGTATGCGCATGACCGCGGTGTCATTATCGTTGCAGCAACGGGGAACGACGGCCAGTCGCGCGTCTCGTATCCGGCGTCTTCGAAGTACACGATTTCGGTCGGCGCGACGAACACGTTCGGTCTCGTCACGGACTATTCGAACTACGGAATTAACGTCGATGTCGTCGCACCAGGTTCAAAAGTCGCGAGTCTTGTTCCGGACGGTAACGTCGTCTATATGGACGGGACGAGCATGGCGACGCCACACGTCGCATCCGCTGTGGCACTTCTCGTCTCGCAACACCCGCGTGTGACAGTCGAAGGCGTCCGGACGATCTTACGCCGTTCGTCGGAGCCGCTCGCCTTCACGGGTGGAGACGCACCGAAAGACCCGCGTGAATATGATGGTATGCAAGACGTGTTAGATGGTTTGAATACTCCGCTTCTCCCGTATTATGACGTCGTGAGCGGTTACGGGAAAGTGAACGTCTACCGGGCCGAGTCGATGCTTCAACTCGCGCCGAAGCCGGAGCGCATATTTGATAACGCGCCGGTCTTCAACGTTTCCGCAAAATCGGGAACGGTCGTCAACGTGTATAATAAAACGAAACGGATCGGCTGGGGAACGGTCAAAAACGGCAAGTTGACGATGTCGCTCGCCCCACAAAAAGCGGGAACGGTACTTCGTGTCACGTATACGAACGGGCCACTCTTCACGGGAGAACGCGTCGTCGTCGCCAAAGGGCTTCGACCGAGTGCCCCGAGCGTCACAGCACCTCGTGCAAACGCGAAACAAGTGACCGGGAAAGCGCAAGCCGGGATGACCGTCGTCGTGCGTGATCAGAACAAACGTGTCATCGGCAAGTCGAAAATAGCATTGAACGGCACATACGTGGCGAAGACGCGAGCCTTGAAAAAAGGTGAGCGCTTGTCTGTCCACGTTGAAGACGTGACGAAGAAAGTCAGTAAAATCACGACCGTCACCGTCAAATGAACGAACGAAAACCGGCTCTCCATAGAGGGCCGGTTTTCGTATGCGTCAAAGGATTTTGATGCTCAAGACACTTTCAAATTGCCGTTCATCTTGCGGAGCTTGTCGATACGGTCTTTTCTATAGACAATCGCAGAGGTACTTTGGGTGGATGAGGTAGTGTCAGATTGGGCGGTCTAAGCAGGAAATGTATGCTATGATGTACGGTGAAAGGAAGGTACAGCTATGGAAACACTCAACATGAAACAACTTTCTGACGACCGGGCATCGCTTCAAACGGCGGGCGACCTTGACGCGATGCGGGGCATCATGCACGATGAATTCCGCTATGTCGACTCGAGCGGGCGTCAGTTCGATAAAGAGACATTTTTAGACCAGTTCGTCGACCCGGCCGCCGTCCAATGGATCGCCCAAGAGACGGTCACGTTCGACGAGACGATCAAAGGTGAGCTCGCTGTCGTGCAACTGTTGCTCGAGGAGCGGTTTATCCTTGGGACGAACGCTTACGAGGGCCGATTCTGGGCACTGCACTTGTACGTGAAAGACCAGGACACGTGGCTCTGGCAAGGCGGACAAGCGACAATGATTCACGAGACGTGATCAGGCATCTCCAGCGATGGAGATGTTTTTTTGTGTACTGAAGAGAAATGTGCACCTAAAATAGAAAATTATGTACCTATTTTTAAAAAAATCCATTAAAATAAAGCTGTTGTCTAATTCGATACATTATTTAGGAGGAATTCATAAAATGAAACAACCGAAATACTTAGCGCTTTTCCTCGCCGGGACACTCGTCATCGGTGGCTTTACACCGACGTTCGTTGCGGCTGAAGGAGACACGACGACTGTCGCCGACGTGACGGCACCTGCTGCGCCGGTCGTAGCGGCACCGTTCCATACGTCGACGTCACTCACGATTCAAGGGGAAATCGGTGCAAAAGCTGAAATCCTTGTCGCTGGGAAAACATACGAGCGCGTCATCCGTACGAACGGTGAAGCCGTGTTCACGATGTCCCCACAACCAGTCGGCCGCGTCATCGATGTCCGTTTAGTCGATGCGAGCGGGAACGCAAGCGCTGTGACACGCGTCATCGTCGCGGAAGACCCGGCGGCACGTCCGGCGGCACCGGTCATCAACCCAGTCGATAACTCGGCTCGTGCGATCGAAGTGACAGGTACACCAGGACTCGCCGTCACTGTGACGGTCGGGGGCAGCACGTTCAACGGCTCGTTCGACGCGAACGGGAACTACCGCCGTGTCATCGCGCTTCAAAAAGTCGGTACCGTCTTGACGGCGCAGGCGAAGACGGCGAACGGTGCGATCAGCGAACTCGTCAAGTCGACGGTCGTAGCGGATAAGGTCGCACCGAGCAAGGCGCGCCTCACGCAAGCGGTCACGACGCTTTCGAACGGGATTGCCGGAACGGCAGAGCCGCTCGCGACGGTCATCGTGACGGTCGACGGGAAAGCGTACACGGCCCCGGTCATGTCGACAGGGAAGTTCGTTCTCCCGATCCCGAAACAACCGCTCGGCAAGAAGATGTCGCTCGTCGTCCGTGACGGTGCCGGCAACCGTAGCGCATCAGAGACGCTCACGGTCCAACACGCGCTCTTCAACAACTTCCACCGTGTCAGTGACGAAGAGGGAAATCGTATCGTCGTTCATAAGGAAGTGTTCGCGGCTGATGGGTCGACTCGTTACAACGAGACGTTCGCACCGTTCTTCTTCGAACGTCCGACGAAAGCGAGCATGGGCTTCCTCTTGCAATACTATGCGGAAGACGGTGAGCCGCTCGAATTCGAGAAGCTCCGTATCCGTGTCGGTTCGGCATCGTACGTCCATACGATCGATCCGTTCGATGTCGACTATATAGAGTACGACGATGGAACCGTCGACGAGACGTATTGGTTCATTCCGGATGCGAAGATGATTGCGTTCATCAAGCAACACGTCCGTCCAGAGAACCGGATCGTCATCACCATCGAAGGCTACGAGTATGAATTCGAATGGGCGCTCCTCGGGGGCGAGAAACGGGCCTTCATTCAATCGCTCCAATACGCGGGTTACTAATATAGAAGAAAGACGTTTTTCATAAGCTACGGACCAAACCGGTTCGTAGCTTTTTTTGTGTATAATTTGCAACTGGACTAGTCAAAATGTATTCCCCAAATTTCAAACTAGTCTTATTGAATCAGTTTTAAAAGTTTGGTCAATGTAAAAATAAGGGTTAAATTATTCCTTATTTTGATACAATCTAAAATTAGACATGGTAATTATATGAGAAGGTAATAAAAGTAAAATTAAATACATTTAAAGGGTTAATCATATCGAAAAATGTCGAAATGGCGTTATATCGGCGTTTTTCGACGATTTTCGACATTTGTAAATAAGGTAAAACTGATATTGAATTATCTTTAAAACTCCAAAATTCAAAATCATTCCCATTTTTGCGAAAAAAAACGCTTGTGCTGATTGGAAGCGTTATGTATATTATGGATGTAAGGTTTTCCAAGTTCATACTTGGTAAATTGTTCAAGATTCACATCTTGAAAAATACCTATCAGTTTAAGTGAAACTCAAGACCTAAAGGATCAGGTTGCATAAGTCGTTCGAACGAATGGCGTATACATATGGAATCGTTTAGTGGGGGGAGCGTAGCTTGCAAGCTGGTAGAGCAAAATCGCAACATACCAAAGGGAGGATTTACACAAGATGGCAAAGAAATCATTCAAGCTAGTCAAAGCGTCAGCAGCACTTGCTGTGACGGCAGCAGCTCTTACTCCGGTAATGGCAGCAGAAGCTTCAACTTCAACAGTAGAACTTAAAGCAGAGGTCGTACTCGGTGGCAAGTTCAAAGAAGCGCTCGCGCTTAACACGCCTAAAGGTGTAGAAATCAAATGGGGCAAATACCTCGTAACAGCAATCAACAAGTGGCAAACAGTTAAAGGCCAAGGTTCTGATGGCAAGACTTACATCAAGAAACTTTACGCTCGTAACTACCCACTTTACATCTTCGATCAAGACCTTGGCGAAGTAAAAGCTGGTTCTGAACTCGAAAAACCATCGATTCGCGTAATGTACCGAGACGGTAAAGTTTACACACAAGCTCCTGAGCGTTTCACAATGAGCTCAACTTACAACACGAAAGATGCAGGCGCACAAAAAGTCCTCATCTCGTACAACCATAACGGGAACCGCATCACTTCGTTCTTGACTTACACAGTTGTCGCAAGCGAAGTTGCATTCTCAAACGTTGCTTCTTCAGTCGATCAAGCGAAAGAAGTTCTTTCTGTAACTGCTGACGTTGAAAACGCTAAAGAAGATACGAAGGCAGATGTTCTCATCTACCCATTCAAAGACGCTTCTAAAGCAATCCCAGTTGCTGCAACAATCAAGGATGGTAAGTTGACTGCTAAGACTCCAGCTCTTCCTGCAGGAACTCACTCATTCGTCATCAAGTCTGGTGAAGTAATGACTGCAGAAACTGCTTTCACAGTTGAAGCTACTGAATTCTCAGTGAAG
Organism: Exiguobacterium sp. s142; assembly: GCF_018618455.1. Lineage (NCBI taxonomy): Bacteria > Bacillati > Bacillota > Bacilli > Caryophanales > Exiguobacterium > Exiguobacterium sp. s142. The sequence continues at coordinate 25,772 of NZ_JACSMB010000013.1, forward strand.
CCAGTTAAAGTTGACCAACTTGAAGTGAAATTCAACAAAGAAGTTTCAGGCGTTGAAGCTGCTGACTTCAAACTCAACAACGGCCGTTACGTAACTAAAGTAACTGTTGACGCTGACGATAAGTCTAAATTGCTTCTCACACTCAACCAAGACTTGGTTGACCGTGGCGAGTACACGATTTCAGCTAACAACTTCTCAGTTCCATCTGGCGAAGTGACAACTGCGATCGAAAAAGACTTCGAGTTCGAAGTTGCTGCTGCTGCTTCAGTAACACTCACGAAAACAAACTTCCTTGACGGCGACGACATTTTTGACTTCATCGTTGTCAAAGACAAAAACGGCGTACTCTTGTCAAATGATGATGTAGAACTTTCTGCAACTTCATCTGTCTTGAACACAACAACTGGAGAATTCAACTTCTCTGATACTGCTTCTGCAAACACATTCTTCGTAGAAGTTAAAGCAGTAGACGGTGCAGACGTTCTCGCGACTACTGGCGCTGTTAAAGTAACTGTCTCTGATGATCAAGAAATCGCAGCATTCGACGGCGTTAACCTTTCATCAGACCCTAATGCATCAGAAGGCGCATTAGTAACAGCTTACAAGCAAGCTAAGAAAGATGGCGAACTTGACACTACAATCAAAGTTTCTGAAACTGGCGCATTCTTGGATGTATTCGTGAAAGATGTGACTGGAGAAATCCAACTTCTTAACAACGAAACGTACACGAACTTGACTCCAGCGATTGCAACTGTAGCTAGCTCAGGAGCTATCACTGCATATGCAACTGGAACAGCTAAAGTTAAAGTGAAGAGCGGCGACTTCGAGACAATCGTAGAATTCGCAGTTGTAGCTGACTCTAAGATTGCTGACGCAACACTCACACGTTCATCACTCAGCTTTGATTCTGGGGCAGTAGCAGGAGATGATACTCCACAAACTGTTGGAGTTGACTTCCTCGATCAGTACAAAGAAGACTTCCCTGCAGTCATCGAATCAGATGGAGATGTTCGCGTAGCTGGTGACAAAGTTGGTACACTTGAAGTTAAATCGAGCAACACTAACGTGGCGACAGTATCACTCGACGCTAACGGTGATGTGTCAGTTGAAGAAGAGGGTCGCAACGGTTCTGCTACTGTCACAGTCACGTTCAAAGACAACGCTGGTAAAGTTGTATTCACGAAGTCGGTCGCTGTTAAAGTATCTGAATTCGATGCAACAGTCGCTTCTTACGACCTCGTTCTCACATCAGCTAACAAAGCACTCGATGCTGATGTAGACACTAGTGCAATCTCTGATCAAGACGATGAAGTAACTTACGTTGTTCGCGGACTTGACAAGTATGGCAACGTCATCTCAACTGTTGGCGCTGCTGACGTTGAGTATGCAGTCACATACTCTTCAACTGCACACGCTGCTTTCTTCGATGCTACAACTGAAGGAACGCTTCAATTCACAGACGCTGCTGCAACTAAGTTCGCTACTTCTGGTAAAGCGACAATCAAAGCAATCGTGAACGGTGTTCAAGTTGATACAATTTCAGTGGATTACACAAACACTGATTCTGTAGCAACGAAAGCACAAGTCAACACAGCGATGCGCACAATCGACGCATCTGAGTTCGGTGCTTTGGATGTTGATAACCTTCTCTTCGGTAAAGCTGAAAACGGTAAGTTTGTCTTCGCTCCTGCTGTAACGGTCGTTGACCAGTTCGGTAAGACAATGGGTTACGACTTGACGAACAACCAACTTTCTGTTCTTTCAAACGGAGTAGATCTTGAGATCTCACCAGTTGTTACAAACTTGGTTGGTCTTACGTACAATGGTCAGTTCCTCACAATCGAAGGCGACCGCGTATCAGGTACAGCTACAATCGTCGTACCACAAATCACAACTGATGAGAACGGGAACCTCCTTTCTTCACCAGTATCGTTCGACGTAAAAGTCGTCCGTTAATCGTTGACCCTCCCTTAGGGTTAAATAGAGCAAAGTCTTCGGACAGAGCCATCTTGTAAACCGGTAGTGCTTCGGCACTGCCGGTTTTTTCTGTGCTTTGCACAAAAAACTATTCCCCTTTTCTAAAAAAGCAATTATACTTTTTTTGTAATAAAAAATATCATTTCCCATAATTTTAAGAAAAGAGGAAAACATACGTGAAACGAATTACCTTTTTGTTGGTTCTCTTCTTGGTTGCCTCCGGCTTCGCTTTGCCAAGTGCGAACGCCGAGACGACCAATGAGCCGATCCCAGGGCACCACCGGATCTCAAACAGCCCTTACGTCTTACTAAACGACTGGACGGCGCTATATGAGCCTGCGACCGGCGAGCGCATCCCGCTCGAGGAGACGCTAGACATTATGCGTTACCATGACGTCAATAGCTTCGCAAGTATTGATGGTGACCACGTCGTCATCTTGAGAAGTTGCTCGGGTTGTTCCACGACGAGTTACCTCATCGGTTTTGATGGCAGCGTCACCGCTTTCTGGTTCGATGAAGACGACAAATTGCTCGGGGCGGATGTTGAAAATGATCGTTTGCTCTGGTACAAAGACGGCAAGACCGTCATGACAACACTCGACCGCGACGTGATTTGGGAGAAAGACCTTGGTACACGTTACGTGTCGTTGTCGACAGATCGAAAAACGGTGCTCGCCGCGTCGAGCCACCTCGAGACGGTCGACCACGTGTCGGTCGAGACGGGCGCGACGCTCTTCACACGGACGTTGCCTCGCCAACTGAACCCGATTAACAAAGTGCTCACGTTCGAAAAGACGACTGTCTATATGACAGGTTATTCGAACGAGGCCCACTACATTTACAATGAAACGACCGGTGCGGTCACCTTGACGACACGAAACCACTCACGGACTGAATATGCGATGTCGATGGGGGCGCTGCACTGGACCGGACAAAAAGCTTACTCGGTGCACGATGTGACGACCGGCGAAACCGAGACGTACCAAACGGACACCGTGCCGCGCGTCTATAATGACGTCCTCAGTTTCACGGATCAGACGATGCCGATGGCGGATTACAAAAAGCTTCCGACGAAACTCGAACTCGTCGTCGACAAGCGCCAAAATCGCGAAGGGGACACGACGATTTATACGAAGCGTGACTACCCGGTCTATTTGAGCGCGACTTACCTGGACGGGACGACCGAGTCGATCTCGATTGAACGAGCGAAGAAAAATGGCCGTTATGAGCTGTTGACGTCGCCGTTCAATCGGAGCTATGCGACGACCGTCTATTACGATTTTGTTTATCTGGGGAAAGTATTTAGCGGTAGTTTGAATACGACAGATGAAGGGACGGTCAGTTTAAATCGATTTGGTCTTGCTGGTGAAATTGTCGGACAGACGTCGCCGCGGGCAAGTGTCACCGTCCGTGTGTTGAAGTCAGAGACTGACGTGTTGACATACACGGCAAGTGCTGACGCGACGGGTGTCTTCCGTATGCAGACGGAGCGCCTGCTCCCGGGGACACCGCTCACGGTGACGTCGAATTCGAGCGGGACATACGTTTATCGGAAACCGTTCGTCGTGCCGACGCCGAATCCGGAAGCGAACACGATCACGGTCGTGAGCGATTCAGCGGAGGCAGGTGTTGTCTTCAAGACGGTGCCGAATGGGAAAATCGATTTGTACGTCATCGAGTATGCGCACCGCTACTATGACACGATACAAGCGGACGCGAACGGTATCGCCCGTGTGACCGATACGGTCGACCCGATCGCCAAGGGTGTCGAGATCCAGTACGCGCCGGCCGGGACGGAAGGAGCCGAGAAGAAGCTCGTCGTCTATGAACGGGCCGAACCGGTATTCAGTCTAGCCGGCACGCCGAACGAAGGAGATACGACACTCACGATATCTTCGACGGCAAAATTGACGACGTTCACACATTATATCAACGGAAAACACGTCGGGAATGGGAAGACGGTCTCGTTGACGACGCCATTAAAAGACGGGGACGTCATCAAAGTCGTCGCCAAAGCCGGTGACCGGGAGAAGACGCTCGAACATCGTGTCGCCGCAGTTGGTCCGACCATCCTCCAAGTGACGGACGTCGCGATGACGGCGACGCATACGGTCGTCAGTGTTCGCCGTGACACGCGCGCTGTGCTCCAATTCTTCATCAACGGGAAGTTGACGACGGCGACACCGGTCTCACCGACACGCTTCACGGTGCCGGCAAAACCGGGCGACATCGTCCTCGTCCGCTTGACACGAGGCGGGCAAAAGCTCGACACACGCCTTGCCCTTCCGCAAGTGACGTTCAGCAACATTCGTCTCCACGATGAACAGAAGACGTGGGTCGGCATGGTGCTCCCGAACAGTCGCGTCACGTTGCAGAACGGGACGAAACAAATCACGAGCGGCAAGAGCTCATCGACGGGCCGTGTCGTCATGAGCTTGGCACCGCAACCGCTCAAGGCGAAGATCACGCTCGTCAGCACACGCGGTGTCTATCGCTTCGTCCAGACGGTGAACGTGAAGGCGGGTCTTACCCCGGTCATGAAGGTCGCCGCCCCGACGAGTACGATGCGCACGCTTACGGTGAACTCGAACGTCGACTACGGCACGATCACGGTCCGTCGCGGAACGACGCTGATCGCGACGAAGACGGTGACATCGAAATCGACACCGGTCGCGATCGCGGCACAAAAGTCAGGCACACGCCTGACCATCAAATTCACGACGCCGAAAGGGCGTACGCAGACGGTGTATGTGACCGTCCGCTAAACCGAAAAACGCCTGTCCGAATTGAAATCGGGCAGGCGTTTTCTTGTGAAGAAAAACGAGGCGCGTGAAGCACCTCGTTTGAAAAATTAATTGATGACCATGACAGACAGGCAAGACGTCGCCGCTTTGAGGCAGTCGCGCTGCGTATCGTATTTGGCTTTGACGTTCGGGAACCATTTCCAAAGCGCTGCCGAGTCGAGTGAATCGATTTGTTGGAATGGCTCGGCCAATTTCGCTTGCTCACTGACGCGCAGCGTGAACGAGAATTCAGATGTGGCTGACTGGTGCAAATCGATCTCCGCGAGCCGTTGTAAATTTCGTTTATATGTGAATCGCTCGGAACAAGGGAGAAAAGTTGTCATGACCGCACCTCTTTCTATCAGTTTCTTCCACATCAGTATACATTTATATCCATAATTTGTCGCTTCTTTTTTTGTTTTTTTAGGCTGTGATTTTGGATTAATTGACGTTTACTCTTTTATGAATTCCAAATACAAGGAATTGAATAATTTTACGAAATTGCGTTTCGAAAGCATAGAAATTAAGGGGTTCGGACGAGTACATCTGTGTAGCCATACGCTTGAATTCGAATCGATTTTCCTTTGCTCAATCCGTAACTGCCGGCCGCGAGGTATGTCCCTTTGTTCCAATCGCCGGCATCCGACACGTTGCCCACCGCGAGTTGGGTCGGTTCATCATAAGTCCCGCCTGTCTTGAACTGTTGAGCGTGTTGTAGCCATGCCTGGTCCGACGAGCGGATGAAGATGTACCCGCTGCTCAGTTTGACTTCGACTTTTGGTGCGGGCTTTTGAAAAGCATGCAACGGTTGTCCGTTCACTTTGACGATGCCGAGACGTCCGTCGACATCGGCGACTTCGACGGAGACGATGTGCCGCTTTCCGTTTTGGATGGACACGTGACGGTACAGACCGGGTGCCTCGTATGGTTCAAGAATCATTTGACTGTCAAGGGTGCCGAACTGATGCAATTTCGGATTGGAATGCGTCCGCTTGAAGGCAATCTGTTCGAACTGACCCGTTGGACCGATGAGCCCGATCAACTCGTATTGATAAAGATCCGTTCGGTCGGTCTTCAAATCACGAAGCGGGCGATCGTGACGGACGAGGATGTCGTTGTCGTTCGCCAAGACGAACGGGTGATCATACGTCGTTGTGCCGAGTGAGGCGTTCACGTCGAGGATGAGCCGCTGCCAAGACTCAAGCGTCCCCATCTCGATGCGTGTGTTGGTCGCTTTCGCGTTTGTCTCGAATGCGAGTCGGTATGAGGGGAGGGCGTCGTCCGTGACGTGTTTTAAACCGAGCTGCGTGAACCATTGACGTAGCGTCTTGTCATCGATGGTTCGATTCGCCATCATCTCGGTCCAAGAACTGATTCGCCGCTCAGGGTCATTCATCCACCGTCCGCGAACGAGCGTCGCTTGCGGTCTTGTCCCGCGGATGAGGCCGAATTGACCGTCGAGCAGCTGATTGGCGTCCACACCTTTAAGGTTACGGACGACGGTCGTTTTTCCGAGTGTGACTTGGGCGTCCGGGTAGAGGCTCTCTAGGTGCGTGATCGTCCCATTGATTTGGACGTCGGCCGTGTAGCTGTGGGCGGACGGATATAGGTCGCCCATCCGCAGGACGAGGCGGTCGATCGTCGCTTTACCGGTGAGGGTGGCGCGACCTGTCAAGTCGACTTGCCGGAACGTTCCGTTCAAGCGCAAATCGCTTTCCCCGTAAAACCCTTTCTCATACGGTCTAGCGCCATACGTCGCGAGCTGGCGAACCGGGGCGGCCGCCGTGATCGTGACGGGCAGGTTCGGGAAGGCGTCAATCGGGACGACGAACGTGTGGATGCGGCTCGCCGCCGTGGCATCGATCTGAATCTGGGCAGCTTTAGGGCCGCGCAAATCAAATTTCAGCTCTTTATAGCCGGTCACGGTATTTCCGGATATGATCGGCAGTCCGAAGATTGTCTGCAGGGTGGCCATGTTTTTTTTGAAGAACGGCAGCAGCGGCGGGTCGATTTTATAGCTTTTCCCATAAATGCTGATCACCGAACCGCCTTTGTAAGAGGCGAACTGTGTATACGCATAACTTGGTGCCGGCAACGTGCCCGCCCCCGGTTTCGGCGCGGCGGTCTGCTTCTTGATGTCGCGCTTGGCGACGTAGCCTTTCTGCTTGCCGTATTGGACGTTCGACCAGCTGCCTTTATCGGACAAGTGGGTGACGACCTTGCCTTTCGGTATGGTGACGAGCGTCTTCGCTTTCGTCGACGCCGATTGCTTGAGGGCGACTTGCTTCACGGTCACATATGTTGCCTTCGCCGAGACGGCCGGCGGGAATACGCCGATGAGGAGTGTAGCGATCAAGGTGAAGATGATAAATCGTTTCATGGGACTGGACTCCTTTACGCATTTTCTTTCAGTATAGCAACGACCGGATATGCAAACAGACCCTTTTGTCAGAAGATGGAAATGAGTTATTTGGAAACGGAAATAAAAAATGGTTCCCTTCATTTTGAAAAAGTTTCCTTATGTACGTGTTATGATGGTAAAAAAAGATAAATGGGGTATTCGATGAACACATTAATGAAAGGGACGCTTCTCACGACGGCGCTCGTCATGGCGGCGACGTCTGTCGGGGCCGAGGCCGGCGCGCGTCCCTTCTTCACAGAAGTCGCGAAAGACACGACCGTCTATCGGCTCATGCCGGATAAGTCGATGAAGCCGATCGCATTGCTCGCGCCGAACAAGCGCTATGACGTCGTCGGTGTCTCGGGCGGGTACTATCAAGTCGAGGTCAATGGACGCCGTACATACGGATTGAAACGGGACATCCCGCTCAAGACGGCACTCCTCACGCAGGCGGTCGTCGCTGACAGTCAGTACGACCGTCTGCTCCACAACTATACGGCGCGCTCGGTGAAGCGCGAAGTGCCATATTATTATGGTTTCTTGACCGAGGCGCAGGCGGTATCGCAAGCGGACTCGGCGCTCAAAGGCAGTTGGCGTCTCGGTGCGGCACCGGGTCGACAAGCCGTCCCGGACATCGCGACGTTCGATTGGGAGCGTGACATTCGAGTCGGCGACTCGACGTCGTTCATGTTCCAGGCCCAGTACTGGATGGTCTTGAACCAAGTGACTATGGCGTACCATTACACGAAAGATGCCAAGTATTTGGCATACGGTAAACAGCTCGTCGAAGGGTGGATCAAGCAGTATCCGACGGCGCAGTATAAGCGTTATCCGAATGCCTACCATCAGCAAGGGACGGCCATCCGGACGTTCCACTTGATCAACTTTTGGAATCAATTTAAAAAGTCGCGTCTGAACAACGACCCGGCGTTCAGCGCGCTCGTGTTGCGCACGGTCGAAGGTCACGGTGACATCCTATCGACGCCGTCATTTTATCGTCCGCGCCATAATCACGGCATCTTCCAAGACATGGCGCTTACCGATATCGCCGAGACGTTCCCGGAACTCGAACGGTCATCGGAGTGGCGCGACCTCGCCGCGTTGCGTCTGACCGAGCAGCTCGACCACTCGTTGAGTCCGGACAACGTCCATCTCGAGCATTCGCCGGGCTATCAAGTGTACACGTATGAGATGCTGTACCGCTTCAATCGCTGGATCGAGGCGAACGCCTTCACGACGTCACCACGGCTCGAAGCCGTCCGACAGATGCCGGAGACGCTGACTCATCTCGTCAAGCCGAACCGGACGCTGCCGCTGTTTGGGGACACGACAGGCGAGCCGCGGACGATGTCGATGATATCGACGCTGCGCAATTATCCGCATCTCATGTATGCGGTCAGTGGCGGGAAGGAAGGGGAACGCCCGCTCGAACGGACGAAACAGCTCCATACCCAATACGCGATTCTACGTGAACATTGGGGTGAGAAGGAGCCGTTCGCTGATGCCATCTCCCTCATGATGACGGCCGGCTTCCATAATACGGCGCACAAGCATCAAGACGACTTGAGCATCGACTTGTACGGCTACGGCCGTGACTTCATCGTCGAGACGGGACGCTTCGGGTACACGACGCTTCCGCAGAGAAATGCAGCGGTGCACGTCAACGCCCATAACACGGTGAACACTGGCACCCGGCAATTGACGCTTCATCCGAGTACGATCGGTAAGAGCGGGATCGTCTCGGTCGAGGAGACGGAAGGGTTACAACGAGCACTTGGGTACAGCGAGTTGATTGGGCAGGATATGCACCATACGCGCAGTATCGCCCATGATCAAGCGGGCACGGTTATTGTCGCCGATACGATTCGGTCGGACTCGCGTGCCTCGTTCACCCAACGTTTCCACCTCGGTGTCGGGTTAGAACCGGTCGCGGAACAAACTGGTGAGATGACGTTCCGCGACAAAGAGGGACGCACTCTCCAAGTCGTTCAGCTTCCGGTCGCGTCGTCTGGTGCGATGAAACGAGAGTCGAGCTTTATCGCCTACCGTGACTTCGAGTGGGTGCCGCGTCACCAAGTCGTCTCGACGAAAACGGGTGCAGGGACATCGTTCGTCACGTTGTTCCACATGTCGAAGTCGGGGACGAACGTTACGTTCTCGAACGTGGTTGAGAATGATGCGAGTTATGTTGTCACGTATTCTCTTTCGGACGGACGCTCGCGGACGATTGAGATGCCGAAGGGTGAAGGACCGGTGTTGGAGCTTGAGGAAGGTGAAATATCAGAATGAGTGAGAGGATGCCAATAGGTGTCCTTTTTTTCAAAATTCAAAAGAAATAACGAAATATTTACAGAAAAGTAATTGTGTTATTCTATGAGATTGCGTATCTTTAAAAGTGAAGTCTGTACGTGTTTTGTAATCGCTTCCATTGGCTTGAGGTCAGACATCTGGCAGTGGCGACGAAATGGCGGTTATGACTTCGGTTCGGTCGACTTATACATAATAGAGGAGGAACAGTGCATGTTGAATTCGAAGACACGCAAGTTTTATCAAGGGATGCTCGCGGCGACGCTCACGGCATCGGTGATCGCCCCAGCGGTCGTGACAGAGGCAGCCCCGGCCAAAAAAACGATCAAGTTGAAGGCGGCTTTCGTTGAGAACGGGGATCTTGACGCAGCGCTCGACAAGACATACCAAGGCAACAAGATCTATTGGTACAAATCGACAGTCAACATGGACAAGCTCGGTACATATCAAACGGTAAAAGGCTACATCAAGTGGAAGAACCAACACTTCGAGAAGAAAGTACGCGTCATCAACTATCCGAAAGCGATCATCGCACCGAAGGGTGAGTGGACGTTCAAGCACGGCGAGAAGTTGACTGGGCAATTGAACACACTCCAAATCCAATTCGTCGACCGCGTTCTACGCCAACCGGTGAAGTGGACGAACTTATCGACTGACAAGATTGGGAAATTCACGGCGACGGCATCGTACACGCACAAAGGCCGCACGGTGACGCTCGACGTTCCTTACGAAGTAAAAGGTTTCGAACTCTCGTTCATGCATACGAACGACACGCATGCGTCGCTCGACTTTGCGGCGAACCGTGCTTCGGCAGTCAAAGAACTCCGTGCCGCTAACCCGAACCGCCTCTTAGTTGACGCGGGTGACGTCTTCTCAGGCTCGCTCTACTTCAACGAATTCAAAGGACAAGTCGATCTTAAGCTCATGAACTATATGAAGTACGACATGATGGTACCGGGTAACCACGAGTTCGACCTCGGCACAGAGCAAGGCCATAAAGAGTTGGCACAATTCGTCCGTTACGCGAACTTCCCGTTCGTCAGCTCGAACGTCGACTACTCGAACGATCAATACGTGAAGTCGCTCTTCCGTGATGAGATCGCGACGAAGCCTTACAACGGTCGCTTGTATGAAGGGATCATCCAAGAAGTCGACGGTAAGAAAGTCGGATTCTTCGGTTTGACGACGGAAGACACGGCGAACATCGCGAGCCCAGGACCGATTCAATTCCAAAACTATATCGACGAAGCGAAAAAAGCCGTCAAAGCGTTCGAAGACATGGGCGTCGACCAAATCGTCGCTGTCTCGCACCTCGGTTACGACGACAACCCGGCAATCGACAACGACCTCGAACTCGTGAAAAACGTCGACGGCATCGATGTCATCATCGGCGGTCACTCACACTCACGTCTTGACGCACCGGTCGTCATCACAGAAGGTGGTAACTCGACCGTCGTCGTCCAAGCGTATCAATACGGTGACTTCCTCGGTACACTCGACCTCGTCTTCGATAAAGACGGAAAAGTCGTCTCACAAGCCGGTAAGCTCATCGATGTGAAGACGTATGCACCAGACCCAGGCGCAGCCCGACTCCTCGCACCGTTCGCGGCTGAAATCGACGGCATCAAGAACGCTGAAATCGGCGCGACAGCGACTGCCGAGTTTGAAAACTTGCGTGACGCAGGTGACGTGACGAAGCCGAGCGTTCGTAAAAATGAGACGGCTCTTGGTAACTTGATCACGGACGGCATGCTCGAACGTGCGAAACAAGCCGACCCACAAGTCGTCGCGGCGATTCAAAACGCGGGCGGTATTCGTGCTAAAATCGATGCAGGCCCAATTACGACAGGCGAAGTGCTCACGACGCTTCCATTCGGAAACACACTCGCGGTCATGACGCTTCAAGGCAGTGAGTTGCTCGCGGCACTTGAACGTAGTGTCAGCGTCTATCCGATCGAGAGCGGCGGCTTCCTCCACATGTCTGGCATGAAGCTTGAGTTCGATAGCTCGAAACCGGCGAACAGCCGTGTCGTCAAGGCGCAAGTGCTCCAAGGCGAGACGTATGTCGACATCGACCCGGCAGCAACTTACAAGATTGCCACAAACTTCTTCGCAGCGAAGGGTGGCGACAACTACCTCGAGTTCAAGAAGGCTTATGAAGAAGGACGCGTCAACGACCTTGGTCTCATCGACTGGGAGATCATGCGTGACTATCTCGTGAAGCAAGGCGAAGTCACACCAACTGTTGAAGACCGTATCAAAGACGTCAAATAATGATTTTCGAAAGGACATCCACTGGGTGTCCTTTTTTTGTCTCCGTTTTGTCAAACAGATGATTTTGCCTTTTGAATTGAGCGTTTGCTATAATCAATGGGTGTCGAAACGAGATGTTTCAAATAACAGGGCATCGGTTAAAGAGAAAACGATGCCATTATGAATTTGGAGGAACCCCCCATGAGTTGGAAACGAAAAGTGAAGCGTGGTGTCTATTTAGGCATGCAACGCGGCAAACGAATCGGCCGTCGGTTGATGAAAGGAACGAAGACGCAAGTGCAGACGAGACAGTTCGTCGAAGTCGTCCCGTCTTGGCACGCTCGGACGTCTGCGAACTATGAAGTTGACGGTGCGGCGCTCGTTTCTACGATGGCTGAAAAACAATTTTTATCATACGGTGAGCGCGCCTCGTCGTTTCGGACGGTACCTGGTGCGAACTCATTTCAACTCAACCCGTCAATCCGCGAGTTTGACGCGAGTTTAAACGTTGAGAAGAGCGGTGACATCGAAGTCACGTTGCTCGTCATGATTTATAGCGACGAAGAACGCAAACGTGTCGTTCGCGTCGGAGACGGTGTCCGTACGACGGTCTCGCTTGTAGACGGTGAGACGAAGACACGCTTTGTGATTCAAACGCAAGGAAAAGGTCGGGTCTTGATTCAATCGCTCCTGATTGACGGACAATCGCTTTGGAACGTCGAAGGAATGAGCAGTGCGGTGGCAGACGCCGACTTTGACGCGATGATTCCTTTAGATGTGGATTCGCTCGAACTCATCTCGCCGCTTAGCCGAATCGTTGAGATCGGTGGCGGACTCATTCGTGTCAGCGGGCAAGGGAACCAATACGAGCACTACGGTGTGCTCGAGACGGCGCTCCCTCACGTCGACACCGAACGCGGTATCGATTTTTCGCTCGCTGATATGGACGATTACGTCTATCGTTTCTATTTAAAAGGAGAAGCCGAAGAGCTGGCGAAAGCGACGTTGTTCGTCGCGACGTATGCCCACGGTGAACGCGACCAGCTCATCGAGGTCCCGCTCGGCTTCAGTAACGTCTTGAGCCTTACACCGAGCCATGATTCGGTTCGCTATTTCATCCGTTTCCACGGCAACGGTACACTCTCAGACTTGAAGCTCGGCGTCATCCGTGAGAACAGTGTACGCCGTACCGAGACGTTCGACCTTGACCCGACGTTCTGGACGATCCCGACACCGGAATCAATCAAGTTAAAACAAGATCCGTCTGGTCTCCGTCTCGTCCTCGATGTCGAGCCGGACGTGCGCCGCTACGTGTCGTATATGGAAACGAACAACCGCTTCACGGTCCTCCCGAAAGAGAAACCGTATACGGTCCGACCGAACCATCGTTACCGTGTGACGGTCGACGGTGAACTCGATGCGAACACCGGTGTCGTCCTCTACATCATCTCGTATTCGTTGACTGAGCGGTTGTCGATGCAGCAAGTACAACTCGGCAGCGAGAAGATTTTCGAGTTCGGGAAAGACGTGCGCTACCTGCGCTTCGCACTCCGCGTCGACGGGACTGGCGAAACGCTCGTCACGAACATCCGCGTCACCGAAGAGATCATCACGGACCGGACGCAAGTGCCAGAGTGGATCGACCCACGCGAGGCCCGTCTGTTTGAAGCGAAACCACGCGAGCTTCACGAGATGAAAGTCGCAGCCATCTTTGATGAGTTCACGACCGCCTCGTATCGCCCTGAATGTGAACTGATCACGTTCTCGCCGGACGATTGGCCGGCTGTTCTCGCCGACCGTCAACCGGACTTCCTCATGGTCGAATCGGCCTGGAAAGGGAACGACAAGACGTGGGAGAAGAAAATCGTCAAATATGGCACGAACACGTGGGAAGAGCTCGATGCGCTCCTCGACTGGTGCCGCGTCAACAACGTGCCGACCGTGTTTTGGAATAAAGAAGACCCGATTCACTATGACCGCTTCATCGAGACGGCGAAACGGTTCGACTTTGTCTACACGACGGACGCTAACATTCTCGATAACTATAAAGAAGACTGCGGACATGACCGGGTCGGCGCTTTGCCGTTCGCGGCGCAGCCGAAAGAGCATAATCCGATCCGCCTGCCGGGCACACGTGAACCGTACGCCTCGTTCGCCGGTTCGTATTACGCAAACCGTCACGAATCGCGCCGTATCGATATGGATCGCTTGTTCGCGGCGGCTGATAAGTATGGCCTTGTCATCTATGACCGGAACTATGAAATGAACCAACGCGGTGAGACGGATCAACTCCAATTCCCGGAGCAGTTCCGTAAATCCATCCGCGGCAGCTTGAAGTACAACCAAATCGCTAAAGCGTATAAAGGCTTCAAAGTCATGCTGAACGTCAACTCGGTGAACGATTCACCGACGATGTTCTCACGCCGCGTGTTCGAAGGGCTCGCTTGTGCGACGCCGGTCGTCAGTACGCGCTCTGTCGGCGTCAAGCAGATGCTCGGGGATTACGTCTTCCTAGACGAAGGCGACGAGATGCTCGAAGAGACGTTCCGCAAACTGCTCACGGACGACAGCTTCTATGAAGACGTCGCCATGGGCGGCATGCGACATGTGCTCAAGTACCACACGTACACACAACGTCTCGCCCAAGTCGTCGGCAACATCGGTCTGCCGTATCGTGTCGATCACCCGGAAGTCGCGCTCGTCGCGTTCGTCCGCTCAGCCGACGAGATGGACCGCGCCGTCGAGACGTTCCGCGCGCAAGACTACGAGCATAAACACCTCGTCGTCTTCCTCGACAAGTTCGAGGGGCATCTTGACTTGTATGAAGCTTACAACACCGAGGACATCTCGACGTTCATGCTCAGTTACTTGACGCAATATAACGCCTTGTCTGAGATTCTTGAAGGCTTCGACTGGATGGCGTTCATCCGTCCGAGTGACTATTACGGACCGGCGTACGTGTCTGACTACATGCTCGCGACGCGTTACGCGGACTCGAACATCTTGACGAAAGAAGATTACTTCGTCTGGAAAGACGGACTCGAAAAAATTGACTCGGACGGCACGTACCGCTACGTCTTCGACGCGACCCCGTCGCGCTCGATCATGAAGCCGGATGTGCTCCGCTTCTACAGCGTCCTTGAAGCGCTCGATGTCTTAAAACAAGACGAGACGCTCAAAGAGCTCGCTCAGTCCGGAGAACGGATCTTCAGTACAGACCCGTATCAATACGTGAAAGCAGGGAGCGATATGCCAAAAGCGGTCGCTCAGGAGGTACAATTATGACGACACCACTTCGCGTCCTCGTCTATGGGGATGTCAATTTAAATTTGATCGACGGGTCGGCCATTTGGCTGACGTCCGTCGTCTCGATGTTGAACCAAGACCCATCGATTCAAGTCGACGTGCTGCTGAAGCGCTCGATCACAAAACCGGAAGTGACGGCCGGCATCCGTGAGTTGCCGAACGTCCGCTTCATCGATGTGTTCGCCAAAGATTCAGGCAGACAAGACGCGCCGTACTACGAGCGCGGGGTACTCCAAGCCGACGAAGCGGCCGGGCTGATTGACGAGTTGATGACGACAGGCGGCTACGACATGTCATTCATCCGTGGCTTCCAGCTTGCCTACGACTTGTCACAGTATGAACGGACGATGGCGAAGACGTGGACATATATCACCGACTTCACACACGACCATACGCAGGCGTCGGCAGAAGAACTCGCCCGCTTGCAGCAGATCGCGTCGCGTTCGGCGCGCATGCTCTGTCAGACCGAGGCGATGAAGACGTATTTCGAATCGTTCCTGCCGACGGACCGGCCGTTCCTCATCTTGAACCCGATGATCCCGAACGTGAAAGACGAGACGCCGACGTTCACGAAACCGAACGATCGCCTCGTCTATACGGGCAAGTTCGCCCCGCTATGGTATTCGACGGAGATTCTCGACGCGTTCGCGAAGCTTCGGGCCGACTACCCGGCCGAACTCCACGTCGCCGGCGACAAGTTTAATCAAGACCCGAACAACCCGAACTTTAAACGAAACGTACTCGCCCGCTTGAAGGCGGATGACGGCGTCCATTGGTTGAAAGGGATTCCACGCGCCGATGTCGAGACGTTGATCGACTCGAGTGCGATCGGTGTGTCGTGGCGTCATCCGGAGCTCGACGCGAGTCTTGAACTGTCGACGAAACTTCTCGAGTACGGATCGCTCGGAAAACCGGTGCTGTTGAACCGTAACCCGATGCACGAACTCATCCTCGGTGCGGACTATCCGCTATTCGTCAATTCGGAAGACGAGTTCATCGAGAAGGCGAAGCTCGCGCTCACAGATGAACGTGTCTATCGTGATGCGGCGAGTCGCCTCTATGAGATGGCGCAGTATTATACGTTCACGAACACGTATAAACGTCTCCACGATGAACTGTGGGGGATGAAGAAGATCAACTTGCTCTTCGCCGGACACGATTTCAAATTCCTGCGTCTGTTCATGGACTACTTTGAGCGCCATCCGCGCTTCAACGTCTTGATTGACGAGTGGGAAGGTCACAAAATCCATGACGTGAATCACAGTAAGGCGTGCTTGGACCAGGCCGATATCATCTTCTGTGAGTGGGGTCTCGGTAACGCGGTCTGGTATTCGCACCATAAAAAGCCACACCAGACGATGATCGTGCGCATCCACCGCCAAGAGAAAGAGACGCCGTTCCCGCGGGAGTACAACCTTCACAACATCGACCGGATCATCCTCGTGTCGCCGTATATGCTCGAAGAGATGTACCGCTTGTTCCGGATCCCGCGCCATAAGATGACGATGATTTACAACGCGGTCGACGGGACGCGTCTCATCCAACCGAAACAGCTGGACGAGTTGACGTTCCACCTCGGTATGATCGGGGTCAATCCGAAGTTGAAACGACTTGATCTCGCGCTCGACATGCTCGAGACGCTCCGCAAGGAAGACACGCGCTACAAGCTGTTCATCAAAGGGCATCATCCGAACGAGATTTACTGGATCAACAAACGGGAAGACGAGCGCGCCTATTACGATCGTCTGCTCGAACGACTTGAGGAACCGACGTTCAAGGACAGTGTCGTCTTCGACGGTCACGGTGATGATGTTCCGGAATGGCTGACGAAAATCGGCTTCATCTTATCGACGAGTGACCTCGAGAGCTTCCATCTTGCGCCAGCAGAGGCGATGACGTCGGGAACGTTCCCGATCATCCGCCATTGGACGGGGAGTGAAACGATTTATCCGGACGACGTGCTGATGGAAAACGTGCTAGACGGCGTCGACATCATCCGATCGTTCCGCGATGATTCAGCCAAGCTACTCGCAGCGACACAAGACTATATGGCTTACGCACATCATCATTTCGCCATCGAGACGCTCGCACCGAAGCTTGAACAGCTCCTTTTGATAGAATTGAATCGGAAACACTAAAAGCAAGCCCGGTCATTCCGGGTTTGCTTGTTTTGAAATTATTTTGAGGAGATACGCTATGAGCCATTTTATATATGAATCGACTGGTCAGACGCTTGATTTCGAGCGCCGCGACGGTCTGACACACATCGTCTCGGAGACGCCGCTCGACGTTCGTCTCGGTATGTACGATCAGTCACGAGACGAACCGAACGGGATGAACATCTCGTTCACGTTAGACGAACAGTTCAGCGTCGCCGTCCCGTTCAATAACTTGATCCCGGTCTACTATTCAGAAAGTCCGGTCGTCGTCGGGACGTCACTTGAAGAAGTGGCACAGCTAGCCGGGAAAACGGCCGTTCGCGCAGAGGCCGTCTCTCAGATGCGCCTCATTGGGCATGTGTTTGGGGACGGGACTCGCTTCGAAGGGGTCAAACGTCTCGGTGCGGGCGAACGATTGACGGTGCGTGACGGAGCGATATTGATCGACACGTGGGACGAACTTCCGCAAAGTACGCCACAACTCCGCGACGATTTTGTCGACTCGTGGATGACGGCGCTTCGAAACGCGGTCAACGTACCGATGCAAGCCGTCAATATCCCGTTCGCCGGGTCAGCGCTCGACGTGTTGCTCACAAAACTTTATCTCGAAGCCGGAAAAAACGTGACGCTGCACGTACCTGACATGGGAGGGAACGAGGCGCGTGTCGCACGCGACTTGTTCGACGACATCGAGCTCGCCGAGACGGCTGCCCCGGAGGCGACACTCGCATTGTCGCTCTCTAAACGGATCGCTGCTTCCTATGAGGCGACAGACGGCAACTTGACTGCCTATGAGAGCATCCCGACCGGTAGAGCCGTCGACCTTGACTATGTCGAGGTTGGGAAACACGGGACGGATTGGTTGTACGGGAAACACGTGTTTTTGAAAGACAACATGGATGAGCACGAAGCGAAGCAACAATTATCACGTAAAGCGATTCGTGCATTCGAAGGATTTGGTGAAGCGGAACGCGAACAAGTTGAAGGTATGCTCGACCGCCTATTCGACGCAGAACCGGAACGCGATTGGAACGGCCGGCTCGAAGCGGTCTGGTTCCATTTGAAAATCGAACATTTCCATGCTTACGCACGGCGTGGGTTCATGGGTGAGATGACGCTGTTGCAACCGCTCTTCGATCGCGACGTCTTGCGTCACATCCTCGAAGCGCCATACGAACTGCGCCGCCAAGGTCATCTCGTCAAAGTTGCGCTCGAGGAGCTATTTGGTACGAAGCCGCTCCACTTCGTCAAGGAGACGTTCGCTTGGAGTGATGCACCGCTGCTGCCGACGGTCGTACAGACGCCGCTCAACTGGCGGCTCATGCTTGAGGCGACCGCATCCACTCAAGTGAAGCGAATGAATGAATTGCTCGGTGTCGAATCGGGCGTGACTGAGGCTTTCCAACCGAGCGAGACGCCAGACCATGGTTACGTCTCACTTTGGAACGACTGGACGGCTAAAAACTGGTCGGCCCGCCTGTCTGGTTCGGAAATCGAACCGGAGACGGTCGAGTTGATGATTCCGGAGGCACACAAGCCGCGCAGTGTCACGATCAAGCCGTTCATCTATCACTACTTCATCCCGTTCAACGCCGAACTGTTCAACATGCGTGAAGAAGGATTTGCCACCCATATCGAAGTCAAACCGCTCGGCGGGGAGAACGGCTACGTACAATTGTTCAACCAGAGCTTCAGTGCGCCGCCATCGACAGAGTTCCAAAAAGATGCGACACTCGGTAGCGCCCCTTATATAAACATCGAAGGAACGATCGAACTCGTGTCTGACGAGACGACACCGATCGAACTATACGTCATGCAATACGATGCGAAAAAGAATTTGAAGAAGACGGCGTTCAGCCATGAACTCCGTCCCGGCGCGAACACGCTCCGCCACCGTTTGCCGAAAGAAGTCGAGGCCAAGTTCGTCAAGTTAGCGATTAAATTCCAAAACAATCAACACACCGTCCAAGTGAGGATGGGGTCGTGGGTCATAGAAAGCTGAGGAAATCGTCATGGACCGTCAACAAGTTGAATATGTAGAACGTGAGAACGCATTTTTGCGGGAACAGTTACATGCACTGACAGACCAAATCGAAACGGTGAAGCAAGACGTGCTTGAAGAAGGCGCGAAGCATATTCGCGGCAAAGAGAACACCGTCCAAAAAATGAAAGAGCTTGAACGAGAAATCCGCCAAGCGAAAGCGAATACGGACAAGTGGAAACAAGAAGCGATGAAGGAGAAGCAGCGAGTCGAAGAGTTGACCGGCCAAGTTGAATCGTTGACGAGTCAAGTTGAGCGTTTGCAAGGTGTGGTCAATCGGGCGAAATCAATCCCGTTCGCGGGTAAACTCGTCACGAAACTCGAGCAGGAATGTAAGCCATCATGAGTCACTACGATGAGCTGTTAGCTGAAATCGTAGCCGAGAAGAAAGCGTGGAACCGATTCGTCGAGCAAACGTTCGAACCGGTTAAACTCCCGCCATGGTTTGACGATCCGGTCGAACGGGGAATCAGTGTCATCGTGGCCTCTCATGACTCGGAAGAGCTGCTCGCGACATGTCTCGCCTCGCTCGAGGCCCAGACGCTTGACGCCTCGCTCATCGAATGGGTGCTCGTCTTCAATGGAGACAAGAACGAAACGTTGCTTGAGGCGAGTCGGCAGTTTGGCCGTGACGTGACCGTGCATCGTCTGCTTGAAGACGAAGCGAACGTAAGCATCGCCCGAAATCGAGGACTCGAGACGGTGACGCGTCAATACGTGACGTTCTTGGACGAGGACGACACGTTCAGCCCGACCTACTTGGAACGACTATTAAACGAGGCGTTGCCGGACCGGGTCGTCATCGCCGATATACAAGACTTCGATCCCGAGGGCAACGTACTCGTCTCGCCGCTCCATCGTGAGTTCGAGCGACTCGCCGGAGGTGACTGGTCGTACGAACAAATGGCACAGCTGTTGACGCTGAACGCCTGCAAGCTCATCCCAGCGGTGTATGCGAAACAAGTCCGTTACGAGCCGTCGCTTCGCAGCGGGGAAGACGTCGTGTATTTCTCGACGCTCTTCTCGACCTATCAACCGGCCGTCACGCTGTTGCCGAGCGGCACGGACGCCGTCTATTTCCGCCAAGTGAGAGACAATTCAGTATCTCGGCAAGGTTTGAGCCGCGAGTTCTCGATTCGACAACGCCTCGCCGTCATCAAGTCGCTTAGCGATTTGCTTATGAACGCGAACGACGCATCGCGCCGTTTCATCGAGCGCAAGATTGATGCCCAAACATCGATGATGAGCCTGTACTTCAAAGATCATCCTGAGGAGCGCGGGGCCATTCATCAACTTGTCGTCGAGAGCGATCTGCCGTACTTTTCATACAGCATCTTGAACCAACACGCGGCAACGGTTGGACTAGTACTCGGGGAAAAGCTCGAGAACGTCGAACGACTCGTCTCGGAATATCCGAAAGACACGATTCTCCGTGTTTACTTGCTTAGTCCGTTCACTCGAGGTAAGCTTGCCGAAGCTGTCAGTCCGGAAGTATTCCGTCGTCTGACGTTCGCTAACATGGCTTCGGTGTCGAATTGGTCATTGTTGCCTGAAGTTTGTTATAGTTTAGGGGATGTGCGGGCGGCTTCTTTGAGCACAGAATATGTGCTTAGTACGACCGTGCGAGCGGTTGCGTCGTCGTAATCCCGTTTTGTCATTAAAATGTAATTGCTTCTCAATTCACATCAGGAGTATAATGGGTTTGATTTTTGATGAATTCTTAAATAAAGTGAAATGTTAAGCAATATTCAGTGACCAGTGTCACTAACATCTATGGAGGTAAGCTCAACTATGAAAGTATGTACAATCGGATTAGGATATATTGGACTCCCAACGTCTGCAGTCTTCGCACAATACGGTGTCGATGTACTCGGCGTAGACATCCATCAGTCAGTCGTCGATAAATTGAACCGTGGTGAAATCCACATCGAAGAACCGGGCCTCGGAGACGTCGTCAAAGAAGTCGTCGCCAAAGGCAAGTTCCGCGCCTCGCTCGAGCCAGAGAAAGCGGATGCATTCATCATCGCCGTTCCAACACCGAACAACGATGACGAGCATAAGTCTTGTGACCTCACATACGTGTTGGATGCAACACGTAAAGTATTGCCATATGTTGAAAAAGGCAACGTCATCATCGTCGAGTCGACAATCGCGCCGCGTACGATGGATGATTTCGTGAAACCAATTGTCGAAGAAGCAGGCTTCATCGTAGGTGAAGACATCTTCCTCGTGCACTGCCCAGAACGTGTCCTCCCAGGACAAATTCTGCATGAACTCGTTTACAACAACCGTATCGTCGGCGGCATCACGCCAGAATGCGCTGAAGCCGGTGCTAAAGTATATGGTACGTTCGTAAAAGGTGAAATCATCAAGACGGACGCGAAGACGGCTGAAATGTCGAAGTTGATGGAAAACACGTTCCGTGACGTCAACATCGCACTCGCGAACGAACTTGCGAAAGTGTGTAACGCCCTCGACATCAACGTCCTCGACGTGATCGAAATGGCGAACAAACACCCGCGTGTCAATCTTCACAGCCCAGGACCAGGTGTCGGTGGACACTGTCTCGCGGTCGACCCGTACTTCATCGTCGCGAAACAACCAGAGCTCGCGAAAATCATCAAGTTGTCACGTGACACGAACGTCTCGATGCCGGCATACGTCGTCGAAAACGTTCAAAAACTTGTGTCAGGTCAAACAGACGCAAAAATCGCTGCGTTCGGCGTAACGTATAAAGGGAACGTTGATGACATGCGTGAAAGCCCAGCTGTTGAGATCATCGAATTGATGCTCGAGCAAGGCATGAACGTCGCCGTCCACGATTCACACGTTGAAGTCTCATCGTCGAAACACTTCGATCTCGTCTCGAAAGAAGAAGCGATCAAAGATGCGGACATCGTCCTCGTCCTCGTTGACCATAACGAGTTCAAAGCGCTCGACTTCAACGAGTTGAACGCAGCGATGCGTCGCCCGATGATCTTTGATACACGTAATATCGTGAAGGCTGATGACAGCGACCTCGCGGTTGTAAACTACGGAAACTTGTACGAATACGTCAACGGAAAAGTAACGTTGGCTTAACCTGTGTGTCGACTATGATCAAAGCCTCGAAGCAAGTATTCATCGAACTATGGGAGAGTCTCTATTTAATTGTGAGACTCTCTCTATATGAAACGAAAAGTCGCTATTCGATGCAGTACTTCGGATACTTGTGGGAAATCTTGACGCCAATCATTCAAATCAGCATCTATTGGCTCGTCTTCGGGTTCGGTCTTCGTGCGGGTCGAGACGTTGGTGATGTCCCGTTCCTTCCATGGCTCGTCTCCGGAATTGTGCCATGGTTCTTCTTTGGACCGGCCATCGTCAGTGGTTCTCGATCCGTTTTTTCGAAGATTGCACTCGTCTCAAAGATGAGCTTCCCGATCAGCACAATCCCGGCGTACGTCATCTTGTCGGAACTATACCGACACGTAGCGATGGTCGTGATCGCGTTCATCTTGATGATGGCGTTTGGCATCAGTGAAGGCTGGAACATCCTGTTCTTGCCGTACCTGCTTCTCAGTGCGCTCGCGTTCCTTTATGCGTTCTCACTTTTGACGTCGGCACTGGCCACGATTATCCGCGACTTTCAAAATTTGCTGTCACAAATTATTCGGATGATGCTTTATTTACTACCTATCTTTTGGCAACCGACCGGAACGCTTGAAACGATTCTCATGATCAACCCGCTCTACTACTTGGTGGAAGGGTACCGATCGATGTTCCTCGGAACGGATTGGCTCATGCAAAATCTTAGCTACGGCCTCTACTTCTGGGGCTTCACGCTCGTGACGTTCTTAATCGGTTCGGCGATCCACGTTCGTTTCCGTCGCTACTTCATTGACTATATTTAAGGAGCGGTGACGTATGAGCTACCAAGTAAAGTTTGAAAACGTATCAAAACGGTACACGTTGTACCGGAAACAAAGTGATAAGCTGAAAGAAGTGTTGTTCAACCGGGCGAACGGTAAGCAGTTTTATGCGCTCCGTAACGTCACGTTCGAAGTCCCGCCTGGGGAAGTCGTCGGGATTCTCGGGATTAACGGTTCGGGGAAATCGACGATGTCGAACCTTCTGTCGGACGTCATCCCGCCGACGCACGGCAAGATCGAGCTGCGCGGAAAACCGTCGCTCATCGCCATCTCGTCTGGGCTGAACGGAAACTTGACCGGGATGGAGAACATCGAACTGAAATGCCTCATGCTCGGCATGGACAAGCATCAAATCAGAGCGATCACCCCGGAAATTATCGAGTTTGCCGATATTGGCGACTTTATCGATCAACCGGTCAAGACGTACTCGAGCGGAATGAAGGCACGACTCGGCTTCGCCATCTCGATCAATATCAACCCTGACATCCTCGTCATCGATGAGGCGCTCTCGGTCGGAGACCAAACGTTCACCGACCGATGTCTCGTCAAGATGAACGAGTTCAAAGACGAAGGAAAGACCATCTTCTTCATCAGTCACTCGGTGTCACAAGTTCGGCAGTTTTGTACGCAGGCGATCTGGCTTGAATACGGTGAGATCCGTGAGTACGGACTCGTCGACGATGTGGCCGACGAGTACATGAAGTTTTTGAAATGGTTCCGTACGCTTGATTCGAAGCGTCAATCGGAGTTCAAACAGCAAAAAATGGAGCAACGCACAACGATCGTCGACCAGCACGATATCGGTGAGACGATCATTTTGCCGCGTCACCCCCGAAAAGGAGAATCACTATGATTAAAGTTATGACCGTGTTCGGCACGCGTCCCGAAGCCATCAAAATGGCTCCACTCGTTTTGGAGCTCAAAAACCGTGAAGGGATCGAACCGATCGTCGTCGTCACAGCCCAACATCGGGAGATGCTCGACCAAGTCTTGCAATTGTTCAAAATCACACCAGACTATGACCTAGACGTCATGAAGAAGAATCAAACGCTCTTCGACGTTACGACACGCGTCCTTCACGGACTCGATGAAGTCATGAAGGAAGCGAAACCGGACATCGTCCTCGTCCATGGGGACACGACGACGACGTTCGCGGCGTCACTCGCGGCGTTCTACAACCAGATTGCCATCGGTCATGTCGAGGCAGGGCTACGCACGTACAACAAGTACTCGCCGTATCCGGAAGAGATGAACCGTCAATTGACTGGCGTCATGGCTGATCTACACTTCGCACCGACTGAGACGTCAGCTGAGAACTTGCTTCGTGAGAACAAGACAGAAGCAGACATCTTCGTCACAGGCAACACGGCAATCGATGCGTTGAAGACGACCGTTCAAGACGGGTACGACAATGAACTGTTGAACTCAATCACGTCACAAGGCAAGCGCCTCGTCTTGTTGACGGCACATCGTCGGGAGAACCTCGGTGAACCGATGCGCAATATGTTCCGTGCTGTCCGTCGCTTGATTGAAAAATATGACGATATCGAAGTCGTCTATCCGGTCCATATGAACCCGATCGTTCGGGAACTGGCCGGTGAGATTTTAAACGATCTCGACCGCGTCCACTTGATCGAGCCGCTCGACGTGTTCGATTTCCATAACTTCGCATCACGCTCACACTTGATCTTGACAGATTCAGGTGGCGTACAAGAAGAAGCACCATCACTCGGCGTACCGGTCCTTGTCCTTCGTGACACGACGGAACGTCCAGAAGGTGTCGCAGCCGGAACGCTCAAACTCGCAGGCGTTGAAGAAGAAGTCATCTTCGGCCTCGCTGACGAACTCTTGTCTGACGCGGCGGCGCACCAAAGCATGGCGAAAGCGTCTAACCCATACGGGGACGGGGAGGCGTCACGCCGCATCGTCGACGCAATCGTCGAACGCTTCACGCGTTGATGGGTTTAGGCTGTCCCTCGGGGCAGCCTTTTATTTTTTATGAGAAAGGAGGGAACTCATGCTCTTCAGTTCGACGATTTTTTTATTCTGGTTTTTACCGATTGTTCTTATTCTCTATTATGTCGCACCGCGTTTTTTGAAGAACACGGTGCTCCTGATTGCCAGTCTATTGTTCTATGCGTGGGGAGAACCGATCTATACGACGGTCATGCTCGCATCGATCGTCATGAACTATGCGTTCGGTCTGCTCGTCGACAACAACCGTGACGACAAGAAGAAGGCGAAATGGCTCGTCGGGGCGATGGTCGCTGGAAACGTGTTGCTGTTATCCGTCTTCAAATATACGAGTTTCATTATCGAGAACGTGAACGCCATCACGGGTCTCGAGCTGACCGATCCCAAAATCCCTCTACCGATCGGGGTGTCGTTCTTCACGTTCCAAGCGATGAGTTACGTCATCGATGTGTATCGAAAAGATGGGAAAGTCCAGCGCAACCCGCTCGATCTCGCGCTCTACATCTCGCTCTTCCCACAACTGATTGCCGGGCCGATCGTTCGCTATCAGACGGTCGCTGACGAGATCAATGATCGCCGTGAGACGATGGACGACTTTGCGAGCGGGGTGCAACGGTTTGTCATCGGCCTCGCTAAGAAAATGCTCCTCGCCAACAACGCCGGCTACGTGGCCGACCAAATTTTCTCGCAAGATGCCGGGGAGATGTCGATGGGCCTCGCTTGGATCGGGATTATCGCGTACTCGCTTCAGATTTATTTTGATTTCTCTGGATATTCCGACATGGCGATCGGGCTAGGACGGATGTTTGGTTTCCATTTCCTTGAGAACTTCAATTATCCGTACATTTCAAAGTCGGTGTCTGAATTTTGGCGCCGCTGGCACATCTCGCTCGGTAGTTGGTTCCGTGACTATGTCTATATCCCGCTTGGTGGGAACCGTGGCAGTGCGTGGAAGCTCTATCGTAACCTCGCCGTCGTCTGGATTCTGACCGGGGTTTGGCACGGTGCGAGTTGGACATTTATCGCCTGGGGTGCCTACTATGGAATCTTTATCATGCTTGAGCGGGCGTTCCTCGGGGCGTGGCTCAAAGCACTCCCGGCACCGCTCGCCCATGCGTTCACGTTGTTCGTCGTCATCATCGGTTGGGTGTTCTTCCGAGCGGATGACTTCCCGTACGCCATCTCGTACTTGGCGGCTATGTTCAACTTGAATGGAGCGACGGTATGGGATAGTGAGGCGATGTTCTACTTCGTCCAATACGGGGTCATCTTACTGATTGCGATGATTGCGGCGACACCGCTCCCGAAAGTGTTTGGGGAAAAAGTGCTCCGTCTCGAACAGGAGAGCAAGAAACTATGGGTCAACTACATGGCCGGTTTCATGCGCCTCGGATTTATGGCGACAATCTTCATCTTCGCCGTGTCGTATATTATCGCGAGCAGTTTCAACCCGTTCATCTATTTCCGGTTCTAATTCCTGTTTGTTCTAAGGAACGGCTAGGAAGAGCGCACAACAAAGAGAGACGAATCATCCTATTCGGGATGATTCGTCTCTCTTTTGTTTACTCATTCAACTTGTCGTGATAGAGCGGGATGAACTCACCGAGGTTGACGTTGTGGATGAACAAGACGACGTCGATGTCGTTATCCTTCACATAAGTTTCAATCGATGACTCATTGAAATGGCGGATATCGATGACCGACAGATGACCAAAATGTTCCGGCAACAGCGTTAGCATCGGATTTGCGTACGAATCTTTCAAGATGAGTGTCCGTGTATCATTCTTCGGCGCCTCTTGGTCCATTGTGATGATCGGCCAGTTACGGTGTAAGAAGAGCGAGTACATCTCCGTGTACGTTTCTTCTGATTTGAGCGGTTTTTTGTTGATCAAATTACCGTTACACGGTTCGGCCCGGTTGTAACAAATCGAACTGGGCGTGAATCCGGCCTTTGGTTCCATCCATTCGAACGTATCACCGTTTTTGACGTATTGGAGCGTTGTGCTACGGGCGTACGAGCCGTAGTATGGGCGGTCGTGCGCCTTCGTCCGGAGTTCGCCTGGCTTGAGCGGATCACTGACTTCGGGATGTTTGGCAGCAATCTGCTTCACCGTTTGGATGTAAGCCAGATAAGCGCCGTTTATATTCCAGTGGTAGTCGGTCTTATAAAAGACGTCACTCAATTTGTCTGCCGTGTTCAGTGGCTTCCGGTAATCCATGACCGTCATTCCCTCGACCGTAGCCAAGCTGTCACGCGTTTCTTTAAAGATTGTTGGTGCCTCGTTGCCCATGTAGTCAGGCATGTTCGGTTCGACTTCGACCATCGAAGCTTTGTTCGGGGCAAGCCCGAAGTAGACGTCGACGCCAGACGACTGCATCGATGTCGTGAACGCCGACAGATCATCGAGGAGCATGTTCGTATCGATCGTCTCTTTCATGGGAGATTCCATCGTCCCGTCAGCCGAAACATAAATCCCATTCTTCACGGTCTGCCGGAACAAGTCTTTCGATAAAAACGCATGTAAGCTGATCCAGCTGTCACGGTTAAAAACGTGATCGGTGACATATGTCTCGACGCTCTTCATATAGGCGCCGGACATGACGTTCTCGAACGTGAGGTCGGCGGTCGCTTTGGCGAGTTGGCGATTCTCCATGGCAGAGACTTCGCGTTTCTCCGAAGAGAGCGTCACATAGGCGCCGCCTATAAGAAAGGCTAAGAAGCCTATGATTAGCAAACTATGGAATACTCGTTTTGTAACGATATGTCGCGTCTCGTGCCGCTGTCGTGTGCTCCGAGGCGTAGGATTCAAGTTTTGCATTGTTGCGACTCCTTCAAATTCAAATTAATCCGATACTCATTCTACCATATATTTGCTTTACCTACTGTAACAAAAACGTATCAGTCAATCGAAGAAGCCGTTGATGCTATACTTGAAATCAAGGCAGGTGACCCCTATGCGACGACATCAAGCGGACGGTACGTACCGGTACGTCCTCATCTTAGGGGCGAAAGTGAACGGGACGGCACCGTCACGGGCGCTCCGAAACCGAATCGACGTGGCGGCTACATATGCGCACCAATATCCGCACGTCAAACTAATTGCCTCCGGCGGGCAAGGTCCGGACGAAGGGATGGCCGAGGGGCGCGTCATTGCCCGGGAATTGATCGACCGTGGCGTCGACCCGGGGCGCATTCACATCGAAGCTGACTCGACGTCGACGTACGAGAACTTTTTATTCAGCCGCGACGTGTGGGCAGGCGAGACGGGACTGACGGTCGTGACGAACGACTTCCATGTGCGCCGGGCTCGGCTCGTCGGGAGGCTCTACTTCGGGCTCAAGACGGACGCGCTCTATGCCCCGACGCCGGCTGCGGCGAAAGCGAAGTATGTCATCCGTGAACAGCTCGCCTATATCAAGCTGTTGATCAACTATATGCGCTGGAAGTGGCGCCCATGAAAACAAGGACTTAGCGGTTGCTAAGTCCTTGTTCGTCGTGACAGCCGATCTCTTCAGACAACAACTTCCCGAACGCCTCGGCGCCATCGATGTTCAAATGGACACCGTCACTCTCAAAGTAGTCGGCTTTATCGGCGGACGCTTCATGCCAGTCGATGAGCGTGACGAAATCGTGCCGCTCGCTCGCGCGCTTGAGCAACTCGTTTACTTCGCGTTCCCACGGGCGCGGGACATGCGTATTGATGACGTACACGTGATCGGCTGATTCAAACATACCGATCAACGTGTCGAGCTGTTCCATCTTGAAAGCTCCGTTCGTCCCGAGATGGAGGAAGACGACATGGCCGGGGGCATCAAATTCACGATAGCCCGCGGCGACGTCTTGCGCGTCACGGACTTGGCGGCCGACTTCGGCGTCGATCGTCATGTTCGGGAACGTGGTACCGAGATACTCGTTCAAGCCGAGCAAGACCGAGTCGCCGATGGCAAGGGCGGGCGGACATGACTCGACCGGCCGTTCGGTCGTCGTTTCTTTTGGCTTCGGCTTCGGTGCTTTGACGACCGGGAGCTCGTGTTGCCGGTCCGAGTTATCCGTGAACGCGAGGATCGTCAAATTCCCGACGAGGACGAATGACAAGACCGTCGCGGTTGTGATCGCGAACAGTCGAGCCGGTTTGATGTTGCGAGTCGGGATCAGGTTGCGGATGACATGGCGGAACCCGTCGCGGCGAATCGGTGTCTCGACGTAGCGGTAAGACGCTTCAGCGATGAGCAGCGTGAGCATGACTTGACCGAGTGCGAGAAGGGGATTGAACGAACTGATCCGCTCAAGCGGGGTTGTCAAGATGATGACCGGATAGTGCCATAAGTAGATGCCGTACGTCCGTGTCCCGATCAACCGAAGCCAAGCGCTTCCAAACAGACGGGACCAGAGCGTCGACGGATGGGCCGTCGCGGCAATCAACACACCTGACGCCACGGCGACGAGCAAGAAACCTCCATAATAGAGGAACGCATCATAAGCGTTCGCTGTCATCATGACCGTGACAAGCGTTATGAGCGCTCCGGCGCCACCGACGTTCAAAATACGAAGACCGAGCGCTGGTATCTCGCGCTTGAACGCATCCGGACGCCAACCGAACGCGAGCAACGCCCCGATGAGGAGCGCGAACAGACGCGTGTCGGTACCGTAATAGACACGGCTCGGGTCGGTCCCGGGTGTGAAGCTGATTGCCATCCAAACGGTTGAAGCGAGTAAGACGATGCCGGTGAGCTGGAGGAAGCGTTTCTTCACGGTCAGCCCAAAGATCAACAGCAGCGGCCAGACCAAGTAGAACTGCTCCTCGATCGAGAGCGACCACAGGTTTTGGAGCGGTGACGGCTTGCCGAAACTCTCGAAGTACGAGACGTCGTGGAAGATATACCACCAGTTGTTCACGTAGGCGAGCGCGGCGAGCGTATCTTGGCGTACCGTATCAAGCAGTCCGCGCTCGAACAACGTGACGTACGCCATGACGACCGATAGCATGAAGACGAGCGCCGGCAACAGGCGCCGGAACCGGGCGACATAGAATCGCTTCAAATTGATCCGTCCGTGTTTAGCTTGCTCACGAAGCAAGATGCCGGTGATTAAATAACCGGACAGGACGAAGAATAAGTCGACGCCGAGAAAGCCGCCGGGTATGTATGGTGCGTTCAAATGAAAGAGTATGACTGCAAAAACGGCGAACGTGCGCAGGCCGTCGAGACCTGGCATATACGTTGTTTTATGGTGTAAGGGCTGCATGACCCCACTTCCTTTCTCAAGTCCGAGCGGAACGTTTCCCTCTTTTGTAAAGGGATCCATACTCCAGTATAGCGAGCGCTGGACTTGAAAAAGTTTCAAATGATTAACATTTTAGCTTGCGAAGTGGAGAATAACAGGGAACAAAAAAAGGGACACGAAGTCCCTAGTCACGTTACAACATTCCGATAATCGTCCCGCCGATGACGCCAGCGATGACGAGTGCCCAAGGCGGCAGTTTCCAATAGGCGATCATGACGAACAAGAGGGCGGCGAAGACGAAGTCGACGGCGCCGTTCACCGTGCTCGTGAAGATCGGCTGATAGAACGCGGCGATCAAAATCCCGACGACGGCCGCATTGACACCAATGAGCGCACCGGCCACTTTCGGGTTGCGCCGGAGTGCATCCCAAAACGGCAACGCCCCGAGGATGAGCAGGAACGCCGGCAAGAAGATGGCGAACGTCGCGAGCAGTCCGCCCGGGACACCGTTGATGACGGTCCCGAGGTACGATGCGAACGTGAACAGCGGACCCGGGACGGCTTGGGCCGCCCCGTAGCCGACGAGGAACGCCTCTTCGCTCAAGAATCCGGCCGGGACGAGCTCGCGCTCGAGGAGCGGCAAGACGACGTGACCACCACCGAAGACGAGGGCACCGGCCCGGTAAAAGCTGTCGAACATGGCGAGCGACTGGCTTTCTATCGTCTCGCGCAAGAGCGGCAAGATGACGAGTAACGCTCCGAACAGACCGAGCAGCGTCGCCCCGAGCCGTTTCGAGAGCGGGAACGAGGCCGACTTGACGTCGAGGTTTTGCGGCTTGAACAGCAAGAATCCGGCGAGCGCGGCGAAGAGGATGACGAGCACTTGGCTATACGTCGTCTGCCAGAGGAGCACACCGGCGAGCGCGAAGAAGGCGATCGTCCGCGTCTTTGCGTCCGGTGTCAGTTTGCCGGCCATACCGAGAATGGCGTGGGCGACGATGGCGACGGCGACGACTTTCAAGCCGTACAGCCAGCCCGCGTCCGAGACGTCGAGTCCTGAGACTAAAAGGGCGAACAAGATGAGGGCGATGACGGACGGTGCCGTGAAGCCGATGAACGAGGTGATACCGCCGAGGATACCGCCACGGACGATGCCGATGCCGATCCCGACTTGACTGCTCGCAGGGCCAGGTAAGAACTGACAGAGGGCGACGAGGTCGGCATACGTTCGCTCGTCCATCCATTTTCGGCGCCTTACGTATTCCTCGTGGAAGTAGCCGAGGTGGGCGACCGGTCCGCCGAACGACGTCAAGCCGAGCCGGGTCGATACGAATAAAATCTCCAGTAACGTCTTGAACGTCACACGTTGATTGGCCATTGGTTTCACTCCTTGATCTCTTTGAATAGTTCGTGCGCTTTTTGACGGGCTTCGGCCAAGACGACGAGCCCTTTTTCGGTCGTCGTATAGTTCTTGCGGATATGACCGTCGACCAACTCGTTCGTCCGAGTGAGCAGGCCGTCTTGTTCCATGCCGTGCAGGATCGGATAGAGCGTCCCGGCACTGATCGCGTAACCGTGCTCGCGCAGCTCTTCGACCATCCACGCCCCATAAACCGGGTGTTCGGACGCATGGTGCAAGATGTGGATATGAATAAAACCAAGAAACAGCTTACGAAGGACGCGGTCTTCCACTTGCTTCATCTCCTTGAAATCGATTTTCGATATCGGTTTTCGTAATCATACTAACAACGGGGAGGGAACCGTGCAACCTGTGAGGCGGCATTTACAAAAACTTAACGTGTGCACATCGGTAGGAATCGATTCGGAAAATATAGGGAATTCATCGAAAATGAGGTAAACTAAAATGTAGAAAAACAGCGTAGGAGGAAATGACGTGACAGAACGAGACAGCATCCAATACAGATCTTTGTTGCGCCATATGCCCCAAGGCTACGTCGAGTTCAAAGTCATCTTCGACGGTGCCGGGGAGCCGGTCGATTATGAGTTTGTCGAAGTGAACGAAGCGTTCGAAAAAATGATGAAGGCGAAGCGCAAACAGTTTCTCGGCGGACGCATCACCAAGCAGTTGAAAGACTTTGAATACAGCGAACGCGAATGGATCGTTCAAGTCGCGCGAGCGGTGAACAACGGCGAGACAATCAAGTTCGAACACTTCTCGCGCCGGAACAAAGCGTGGTATGAACTGTCCGTCTTCAGCGAACGACCAGGTTACGTCTCGACCTTGTTCCATGACATCACCCCGCACGTCCAAGAGAACAACGCCTTGAAACAACTCGTCAACGTGTCGCATCGCTTCGTCGCCACGGGCCGGGAACTGTTGATGAACCAACATTTCCTTGACCAGATCCGGGACTTCACCGGTGCGAAAGCGGTGACGCTCAACTTGATGAATGACGATGGACAAACGTACTCGACGGTCGCGATCTCTGGGATCGACGAGCTGCTCGAACGCAGCTTGGATGTCCTCGGCTTCCACCCGGTCGGCAAGAAATGGCCGATGAGCCGGAAACGCATCGAGCTGTTGGAGTTGCCTAGTCCGATCATCTTGGACGAGATCGAACCACTCATGGACGGGGTGTTGCCGAAACGGCTCGTCAAAAACATTTTACGCATCTTCGACCTCGGGCAAGTCATCTTGTTCAAGATTGAAAAAGACGGCGTCTTTTACGGTGATTTGACGATCGTCATGCAAGGGAAGAAGCGGGCCGATCGTCTCGGTCTCGTCGAGCTGTACATCGTCCATATCCTCGAACAGATGACGAAAGTCGACCGTCAAGTCGGTGAGGCGAAAGAATCGATGTTTGAAGGGTTCGCCACCGTCGACCTCGAGTGCATCATGTCATTGACGACGCGAGACGTACTGCATTTGAATAAGGCGTGGGAGCGTGTGCTCGGCTTCCCAATCGAGTCACTCGAGAACATGGACTTCATCGGGCTCGTCCATCCTGACGATCAGACGAAGACCGAAGCGGCCTTTAGTGAGCTCGATACGGCGCGTGAACTGTTCCGGTTCGTCAACCGCTTCCGGACAATCGATGGAGATTACCGCTCGATCGAATGGCATTGCAAAGTCCAAGGCAACTACATCTACGCCGTCGCCAAGGACGTGACCGAACGCGTCCAGCTCGAAGAGGAACTCGCCGAGCGCGACCGTCTGCTGACAAAGTTGTCCGACCAGGTCCCTGGCGCCATCTACCAGTTCGAGCTCCGGCCGGACGGGTCGTTCTACTTCCCGTTCTTCAGCCGTGGCTTTGAAGTGTTGACCGGGGTCACGGCGGACGAGGTGAAACTGGATGCGAACCTCGTCTTCTCAAAAATCCATCCGGACGATTATCCGCAAGTGATGGCGAGCATCCAAGAGTCATATCGCAGCTTGACGATTTGGGACGCCGAGTTCCGGGTGTACATGCCGGACGGGCGGACGACGTGGATCCTCGGGTCGTCCCGTCCCGAGAAGCTCGCCGAGGGGCACGTGCTCTGGCACGGCTACATCGGGGACGTGACCGAGAAGAAGACGTACGAGATGGAAATCGAGTATTTGAGCTATCACGACCAGTTGACCGGGGTGAAGAACCGCCGCTACTTCGACGAGGCGCTCGTCACGTTCGACGAGCCGGGCTATTACCCGCTCGCCCTCATCGTCGTCGACATCAACGGCCTGAAACTGACGAATGACGCGTTCGGCCACTTGGTCGGAGACCGTCTCTTGATCGAAGCGACGAATATTTTGAAGCGTGAAATCAGCGGTGTCGATACGGTCGCCCGGATCGGCGGTGACGAATTCGTGATTATCTTGCCGAATACGTCGTTATCTGATGCGCAGCAGTTGTCCAATCGACTGAGCCGTTTATTTCTTGAAAAATCGATTGAAGGGTTGCCGATCTCGGCATCGTTTGGAGAAGCGGTCAAAACCGACGGCGCACTGTCGATCATGGACGTGTTCAATTTGGCTGAAGACCAGATGTACCATCATAAAGTGTCCGAGAAGCAGAGCCGCCGCCATTCTTCGATTCAATTGATCATGCGGACGCTGTATGAGAAAATCCCGCGCGAAGAGGCGCACTCGCAGCGTGTCGCCGAGCTATCAGGTCAGCTTGGCGAGGCGATGAACTTGACGAGCAGTGACGTGAACGAGTTGAAGACGGCCGCCATCTTGCACGATATCGGCAAGGTCGCGATCAGTAATGAGATTCTCGACAAAACGGGTGCTTTGACCGAAGCCGAGTGGCGCGAGATCAAACGTCATCCCGAGGTGAGTTACAATATTTTGAGCACTGTCCCTGAGTACGGGACGCTGTCAGAGATTGTGCTGTCGCACCATGAACGTTGGGACGGGAACGGTTATCCAAACGGCATAAGCGGGTTTGATATTCCGCTCGCCTCCCGGATCATCGCGCTCGCCGACACGTTCGACGTCATGATGACGGGCCGACCGTACCGCCAAGCGAAGACGCTCGCCGAGGCGCTCGCCGTCATCGAACAAGAGGCAGGTCGTCAGTTCGACCCTGTGCTCGTCGAGGTGTTCTTCCAAAAGATTGTTCCGACGTTACAACGCTAAAAGGCGAGACGCTCTGATGAGTGTCTCGCCGTTTTTGTGTCATGTGAGCGGTCGTTTTTTCAACGCGAAGACGGTCGCCGCGAACACGATGAGCGCCATACCGACCATGACGAGGACAGACAGCGTCGGGAACCGATCGTCATACATGTCGGCGACCCCGCTATTGAACCAATAGGTCGGCAAGAAGCGTCCGACGAGCTGGAGCGACTCCGGGAGCCACGTCAAGCTGATAAAGGCGCCCCCGGTGATGGCGGCGGCCATCGTGACCGACGTCTGCCAAATGTTTGCCTTGTCCCGATTCGTCGCGAGGACCGCGATGAGTGAACCGATCGCGAGACAGACGAACAAATAGACGGTGAACAACAACGTGAGCACGGGGAGGTGAGCGATGATGTCTTGCCGATAGAGGACGGCGCTAAAGACGAGCAGCATGAGCACGTAGATGAGCCCGACGGCGCAAAATGATAAAAACAGCGACCCGACGTAGCGGCGCGGCGTGACCGGTGCCGCGAACAAGCGCGAGTAAATCAATTCATCCCGGTCGTCGGCGACAAAAAGCGGAATGAATTGGAGGAACGCCGACATCATGACGAACGACAACAGCCCGAGGAACGCCTGTGTCCGCGCGGTCGTGCCGACACTTTCTTGGAACGGCTCGCTCGAGAGCGTGTAACCGTTCATTGTCTCCGCTTCCGCCAACTCGAGGAATCGCCCTTCGTCAAACTTACTCGCCGCGAGCAGTTGCCGCTCGCGGGAAAGATGGGAGTTGAGCGCCTGTTCAATCAAGGCGGCGTCACTCCCTTCGGTCGCGCTGAACGAGAGCCGCGGAATGTCGCCGGCGAACAAGTCTTCCGTAAAACCGTCCGGGATCGTTAAGACGATATCTTGTCCTTCGAGCAGCGCCTCGTCGGCCTCGTCCGTCTCAAGCGGTGTCACCGAACCGAACCGGCCCGCCTCTTCGATGACCCGGCCCGACAACGAGCCGCCGTCACGGTCGAGAATACCGATCGAGACGTTCAAAGCAGACGTCGAGTTGAGGAACGACAGGACGAGGGCGAATCCGAAGACGGATACGAACGTGAACACCCATAACCCTTTTCTTCGGAGCATCCGTTTGGCGACATGCCTAA
This sequence comes from Exiguobacterium sp. s142, assembly GCF_018618455.1. Taxonomy (NCBI): domain Bacteria; kingdom Bacillati; phylum Bacillota; class Bacilli; order Caryophanales; genus Exiguobacterium; species Exiguobacterium sp. s142. The sequence continues at coordinate 61,817 of NZ_JACSMB010000013.1, forward strand.
ACAAGACCACGGCGGCTCACTCCTTTCCACAACAGCAGGCTGATCACGGTGAAGACGGCGACGTGCAGGGCGAGCCAACCGAGACCTTGCCAAAACAAGGTGACGTCCCCGCCCCGGAGCAGCACTTGGAGGATGCCGTCGCGCATAAAGATCGGCATGAACACGTACTTCGCCCACGGTGCGACGCTCAGCGTCACTTGGTCGAATCCGGGGACGTAGCCCCCGGAGAGGATCATGATGATGGCGACGCTACCGTTGACGATCGCGTCTTTCGTACTTCGCGTGACGCGAGGCAGACTGGCGATTATAAATCCGAACGCGGTGCCGTAAAGAGCGAGTGCGACCCAGGCGAGAAACAACAGTCCGAAGTGGACGTAGTCGAGCGAGAAGCTTCGGTAGACGAAATGGCTGAACCAAAAGACGAGCACGAGCTGCAGGAAGATGAGCACGTAACGGCTGAACGTGCGGGCGAGCCGGTAGTCGATTGTCTTGACCGGAGCGGCCTGGATCCGGAGATAGCTGCCTTTCATCGGCTGTTCCTCACTGAGCATGCCCGTGATATAGAAAGCGCCGAATAAGGCGGTCATGATCGAAATCGTGACCGTGAAGTATTCGAGCGAGGTCGGGGTGCGGCCCGACAAGTCGACGCTCTCGCTGTCGATGAACGTCTCCGGCTCGAACGGGACGGCGACGCCTGACTCGGCGAGCATGATCTGTTGATTGGCGACGTCGGTATATTGCCGGATGACCGCCTCGAGCACATCGAACTCGATCGTCGTCGGTTCTTCATACAAGAGACGCACGTTCGACCCGTCGAGGTGCAAGATGACGTCGGCATCGCCGTCGTTGACGCCACGTTCGGCAGCGGCGACGCTGTCGTACGGGACGAGGTTGACGAACGCCTTGATGTCATCGTCGGCGAGGAACGTCTCGAGCGGTACGCGATAGTCGTCGGTCGACTGCTCGACATAAGCGACGTCTGTGACCGGGAGTGAGAAGTCGTTACTGAAAATGGCAGACAGCATCGTGCCGAGCCCGAAAATGAGGATGATTGGGAACAGCAACATCCAAAACAAGGTCGAGCGGTCGCGCAGCTGTTGTTTGACATCGTATTTGATGAACGTCCACGTCTTCATGACCGTCACTCCCTTAGCGTCTTGCCGGTCAAGGCCAGGAAGACGGTATTCAAGGACGGGCGGTCGACAGTGATCGACGTGAACCGAACCTTCGCGTCGTGGAGCACGTCGAGGAGCGGGGCGAGCGGCGTGTCTTTCTCGAGCGACACCTCGATGTACGGCTCATGATACTCGACTTTCTTTACTTGACTGAGTGCGCCGAGCCGTTCGATGAGCCCTGGCGTCAAGGCATCAACTTTGATGCGGGCCGTCTCGAGCGTCATGACTTGGTCTTTCAACTCGTCTTGCGTCCCTTCGGCGATGATCTTCCCTTCGTCGACGATGGCGACGCGGTCGCACAGCATCTCGACTTCCTCCATGTAGTGGGACGTATAGATGATCGTCGCCCCGCGCCGGTTCAACTCACGGATGTTCTCGAGGATCGTGTTCCGCGACTGCGGGCCGATGGCGACGGTCGGTTCGTCCATAAAGATGAGCTCCGGTTCATGGACGATGCCGCAGGCGATATTTAAACGACGCAGCAGCCCTCCGGACAGTTCCGGCGGACGTTTCTTTTGGTGTGCGGTCAGCTCGACGAAGTCGAGGGCGGCCTCGGTCTTTTGTTTCGCCTCGGCCGGCTTGAAGCCATAAAGTTCGGCGAAAAATTGGATGTTCTCGAACACGGTCAGCTGGTCATAGACGGAAACGTGCTGCGGGACGATGCCGACACGTTGCTTGATCGCCTGTTCGTCTTTCGGCATGACGCGGTCAAAGATACGGATCGTACCACTGTCGGCAGGATATAGGTTGAGCATGACGGAGATGGCGGTCGTCTTGCCGGCACCGTTCGGACCGAGCAGACCGAACAGTTCGCCTGCTTCGACGTGGAGCGAGAAGTCGTTCAAGGCGATCGTCTCCCCGAAACGCTTCGTGACATGGTCGAGTGCGATGATGGACACGTGGACGCAACCCCTTTCAGATGGACGGACAGAAAAAGAGCATACAGAGATTTGTTCCCGTTTGCAGGGATTTTGAACGTGTTGGCGAATCAATTTGTTATAGTCCGATTATTCAGACAATTATAAAAAGAGGGAAGTAGGGATTGAGTATGAAAGGGTGGCAGTTCAACAAAGGAGAAGCGGGTGAAAAATTTCCTGACGAGATGGCGTGGGCGTTATTTTGCACGGTCGAGCCGAAGCGGATGGATGCGACGCTCCCGTTTTATTATGACGAGTCGGTGTTCCGCTTCACGAACGGGAAAGAGTCGTTCTATTTTAAAGTCTCCCCGAGCTACCACGAGTTCGAGGTGAACGTCAAAGGCGAGACGGGCGAACTGCTCTACTATCAACTGCTCCGCACCGTCAGCAAAGTCGAAGTGCTCGAAGACCGGCGCGACCATGGGGAGCTTTTAATCGTCATGACCGAGGACCGGACTCGGACCGTGACGACGATCGAGCTGACCGTCCGGCCGCGGTTTCGTGTGCTCGTCAAAGAGCACTATGTTTGAGTTTTCTTCAGAGTGGTACATTGTTTAGACACGATACCACGAGGAGGAAATTCATATGAAAGACGGACTAAACAAAAAAGTCGACGGATTCATCGATAAAGCGGCCGGAAAAGCGAAAGAAGCAGTCGGCAAATCGTCGGACAACCAGTCGCTCAAACGTGAAGGTCAAAAGGATCAAGTCAAAGGTACGGCAAAAGAGAAGACGGGCCAAGCCCAGCAAAATCTCGAAAGCTTGAAAGACGAGCGCCGCTAATCAAAATGGAGGACCGCCATGGGGCGATCCTCCATTTTTCATTTCGTCAAAAACACTTGGACATGAATCGTCGAGCCTTGTGCGTTTTTCGCTGTGCCGACCCCGAGATGCGTGAAGCGGCCGTTCAAGATGTTGGCGCGGTGCCCGCTCGAGTTCATCCAAGCGTCGACCGCTTGGCCAGGGTCGCTCGACCCCATATAAATATTCTCGCCCCAGCCACGATAGCTGACATTGTAGGCGTCGAGCGTGTCACCCGGGCTGCCGTTCTCACGGAGTTGGTGCGAGAATTGACCGGTCCGTGCCATCTCATCGGCCCGGACTTGGGCGACGCGGTTCGCTTCGCTCGAGGCGGCGAGCGTTGTCAGGCCAGCCGCTTGGCGCTCTTTGTTCGTCTCGCTCAAGACGCCGCTCGCGGGAGCGGTGAACGTGACGTGTTTCGCCATGATGTAACCGGTCTTCGTCCCAATCGTCGCCTTGTACCAACGTGTCGAGCCGGTATAACGGTATGAGCTCGTCTCGAGCTTTACACCTTGGCGGAGGAAAGCGACGTTCGAAGACGTCGTGAGCGATCGTGATTTCAAATAGACGCTCGACGGGGCGACGTAAGCCGTTTTCTTGAACGCGACTTCCGCCGTCGATAGTTTGACGTAAGCGGCCGGGACGTAGGCGACACCAGCCCCCCATTGAATTTTGTACCACTTTGATCCGCCGACGGTGAACGACGTCCGGACGGTCATCGTTCCGTAACGCTTGATCGAGCCGAGTCGTGCTGCTGAAAGCGACGGCGTTTTGCGGACCGGGAGCTGGCTGATGCCCGTGACCGAACCTTTCGTGTTGATTGCTGTTTCTGTATACGCCGCTTGGACGGTGGCCTGTTCGAGCGGGAGTGAAGCCGTCGACGGGGTGAACGTGAGCGCCGCGGCGAGTGCGCTTGATACGAGGATGGTAGTTGGTTTTTTCAAGAGGGAAGTCTCCTTTTCCGATAATATAACCATATAATATATTGAATAGGGCAATAGTGGGTATTACCATTGGATTACAAATAAGGGCAGACTCAAAAGAGCCTGCCTTCGTTTCATTTATACAGAAGATAATCTTTACGAATCGGTAAGAACGCGTCGCGCTCGGCGTCGACTTTATCCATGATCGCCTCAAGCGACTCTCCTTCGAGGATCATGTCCTTCACGTAGGCGTTTCCGGTCAGCTTCGTAATGAAGTCGTTCGCGAGGAACTCGAAGTCGTCCGGGTACAAGTCGTGCGCCACTTTCAACATGGCGATGCCGGTCTTGACCGCTTCGAACTTCGTCGGTTCGGTGACGTACACTTCGACGCCGTGCGATAGCTTGCCCGCATTCTTCGAGAACGTTGGTGTGAACGAGGCGGCGCGGAACGTGACACCTGAAAGGTCGAGCGCGTTCAGCGTCTTGGCGTACTCGTGCGCGTTGATGTACGGGGCGCCAATCAATTCGAACGGTTTCGTCGTGCCGCGCCCTTCGGACAGGTTCGTTCCTTCGAACAGTCCGGTCGCCGGATAGACGTTGACCGTGTCGGTCGTCGGCATGTTCGGTGACGGCATGACGAACGGGAGGCCTGTATCTTCGTACAGCATCGAGCGTTTCCAGCCTTTCATCTTGACGACTTCGAGGTCGGCTTGAAGTTGGTATTCACGGTTGAACAGACGTGCGAGTTCACCGACGGTCATGCCGTGTTTGAGCGGGATCGGGTACAGGCCGATGAAGCTTGAATAGGCCGGATCGAGCACCGGTCCTTCGACACGGGGGCCACCTTGCGGATTCGGCCGGTCGAGGACGACGAACGGGATGTCATTCTCGGCCGCAGCTTCCATCGCGTACGCCATCGTATAGATGTACGTGTAGTAACGGGTGCCGACGTCTTGGATATCGAAGACGAGCACGTCGACGTCTTTGAGCATCTCAGGCGTCGGTTTTTTCGTCGCCCCGTACAAGCTATACACCGGAAGACCGGTCACGTCGTCGATATACGAACTGATCGTCGAGCCGGCCTGGGCATCACCGCGGACGCCGTGCTCCGGTCCGTACAGTGCCGTCAGTTCAAAATCGTCCGCGTTGTGAAACAAGTCGACGATGCTCGTCATCGTGGCATCGACACCGGTCGGGTTTGTGATCAGCCCGACGCGTTTACCGGCGAGCAGTTCCGGGTTGTCCATCAACCGGTCGACCCCGAGTTCAACTTTCGGTTTCTTCGGTGTCGACTTGGCATCGGCGTCGAGCAAGACGACGGATGAGGTCACGAGCGTCAGGGCAGCGAGGCCACCAATCCATTTCTTCATAAGAGTTCCTCCTTTAGGAAATGTAAGCGCTTTAACGATTGCTCAAAGTGTAGCATTTTGTATTTATAATTCGATAAAATCTATCGTAAATAGGAAATTAGATTTCTTTATTTGATTCGTTATACCTAAAAAAAGCCACCGGTTTCTCGGTGGCTTATGAATCAATGGACGGCGAAAATGCCAATCAAGGGTCAAGAGGAACTACTCAAAAATAATAAACGCTTGGATGCGATAACCAACGCCAGCCCGATCAAGACAATGCTAGTGACGAGCGGCCACGTGACACTGATATCTTCGATCAACGCTTGACCCGACAATCCGCCAAGGTTCCAAGGCAACCAGTCCCAATCGATCCAACTGAGCAGGGGCGATAAGACGAAGTGGACACCGAGTGTGATGACGAGGGCGACGAGTCCGCTCTCGAGCAGCGCGGCGAATAAGAAGAAGATCGACAGCTGCACGACGAAATGGACGATCAATAGACCCGTGGAAATGAGAAAGTCCGTCACATCGAACGAGTCGAACAAGATGACCGTATAATAGGCGGCTGTGCCTTGGGCGAGTAAGATGGAAACAGCGGAAAGTAACGTGTAGTGTGCCCATTTACTCATGACGATGCGAGAAGCCGGAATGTTGAGCGACTTGAGCCAAGCGAGCGTACCGAGTGTACGTTCTTGGCTGAACGTATGCATTGCCGACAGCAAGACGACGAGCAGGCCGATCTGTCGCAGCTGCTCGCTGACCGATAAGAGTACTTCGGCCGGTGTCGGCGTCGGGATCTCGATGACGGTCCCGTCCGGCAAGTTGCCGCCTGACGCTAAAATGTCTGGTAAGAAGTAGAGCGTGAGCGGCTGCATCGCAGCGAGCAACATCAGGGCGACCGGCACCCAAACGAGCCGTTTATTGCGCCACGATTCTTTCCATTCTTGTTTAAAAATGGCCGTCCTCATTAAGCGTTCACCTCCAAAAACAGCGATTCGAGCGACGGATGACCGACGTGGAACGATTGGATCATCAGTCCTTGGGCGAGGACGCGTTGCAGAATCGCCCGCTCGGACATCGTTTTATCGGTCGTCTCGAACGTCCATGTCGTCCCCGTCCGCGAGACACGGACGACACCCGCGAGCGCGCTCCAATCGTCTTCCGTCGTCATGTCATCGAACAGGCGAAGTTGGATGGATGATTTGGCCCCGAGCAAATCGGTGACGGTGCCTTCCATGAGCAGGCGTCCTTGCCGAAGCAGGAGCACCCAGTCGCTCGCCTCCTCGGCGTCAGGGAGCACGTGCGTCGAATAGAGAATCATCCGCTCGCGCTTCAAGTCACTCAAGAGATCGAGCACTTCCCGGCGGCCGCGCGGGTCGAGCGCCGACACCGGTTCATCGAGCAACAATAGTTCCGGGTCATGGACGAGCGCTTGGGCGATGCCGAGCCGTTGCCGCATCCCGCCTGACAAGTGCGCCGCCGGGCGGTCGACCGGGTCTAAGCCGACGCGTTTTAAGAGGTTCAAGGCGTCGACGCCGGTCGTGCCCGTCAAGTCGGCCGCATATTTAATCGTCTCGACCGGTGTGAGGGAAGGGTAAAGTGCCGGACGTTGCGGTAAATAACCGACCCGGATCGTGTCGTGACCCTCGATCTGTCCGGACGTCGGCGTCGTCACACGGGCGATCATGTTGAGGAGCGTCGTCTTGCCGGCCCCGTTCTCGCCGAGGAGCGACGTGCAGCCCGGGCGCAGCGAGAAGCTGACGTCATCGAGCGCGGTGAACGTGCCGAATCGTTTTGTGAGATGGCTCGCATTCATTGTTTTGTCCGTCCCCAGAGGAAATAGACGATCGGACCGAGGATGTTGATAAAGACGATGACGAGGAGCCACACCCATTTTGGTCCGTTCGTTTCAGGTCGCTTGAATAAATCGATCATGGCGACGACGAGAAGAATCAGCTGAAGTAATAATAAAGGCAGTAAAATTAATAGTAACGTACCCGGGTCGTTCATAATTTCCATAAAATTTCCCTCCTTAGTTAGCTGTGTATATACTAGTTGATTCCACACATAGGACGTTGTTCCTGTATAAGACACAAAAAATCCCTTTCTCGAGTCGAGAAAGGGGAGGGCTTATTTGACGATGATGACCGGTGCTTGCGCCCGTTTGGCGAGTTTGTGGCTGACACTGCCGAGGACGAACTCTTGGAACGTATTGAGGCCGCGCGAGCCGACGACGATATATTCAAACGGATCGCGATTGGCGTATTTGACGAGCTCGACGTCCGGTTCACCGCGGAGTTCGACGTATTCATAGGCGATGCCTTCCGCTTCGATCGTATCGAACAGCGGTTGCATCATGCGTTTTCGTTTCGCTTCGAGATCAATCTTGCCGGTCGAGTGGAGCGCGGCCTCTTTCGATTCTTTCGAACTGACGACGTGAACGATATCAATCGATGCGTCTGACGCTTTTGCGAGTTGGATTGCCTTTGTTAAAGCCCGTTTCGAGTGATCCGAGCCATCTGCCGCTAAAAAGATTTTACCCATTCTTTCAACGCCTCCTCTTATACGCTTGCTACTACAAGTATATGCGATTTTTTATGAAAGCGCATTCGTAATTGTGTCGATTCGAGATACAGAAAAAAAGGAAGTGAACGCTGAGGTTCACTTCCTTTTTGATTATCGGACGATGACGACCGGCGCGAGCGCGCGTTTGGCGAGCTTATGGCTGACGCTGCCGAGCACGAACTCTTGGAACGTGTTCAAGCCGCGCGAGCCGACGACGACGTATTCGAACGGTTCATGGTTCGCATACTTGACGAGCTCAACGTCCGGCTCACCACGGAGCTCGATATATTCGTACTCGAGTCCGGCTGCTTCGATCGCTGTGAAGAAACGTTGCATCCGCTGCATCCGTTTCGCCTCCAGGTCGATCTTGCCTGTTGATTGCAGGGCACTTTCTTTTGACTCTTTCGAGCTGACGACGTGAACGACATCGATTTTGGCGTTCGAGACTTTCGCGAGCTCGATCGCTTTCGCGGTCGCGCGCATCGAATGGTCCGATCCGTCAACGGCTAAGAAGATTTTTGTCATGTGAATCCCTCCCGAATTAATGTCCGATGCCCGCATCTTGTTGTTTCAAGTGAAGCGCGAGCGTATTGAGCAGCTTCTCTGAATCTTTGTTCAAGTTCAACAGTTCTGGCTCGATCCCGTGCACACGGTATTTGAAGACGACTTTGTCGATGGCGCCGATGGCCGAATCGTCCCAAAGGTGTGTGTTCGAGAAGTTGATCGTCACATGTTTGATGTCTGCTTCGATATCTTCTTCGACATCGAATTGGTTGACGAACTCAGACGTTGATGCGAAGAACAATTGACCGTTCACGACGTAGTGGGCGTGGTCGGCTTCGACGTTGCGGTCGAGTTCGACTTTCGAGATTTTCGCGGCGAACAAAATCGCAGCTGTTAAAATCCCGGCGAACACACCGATTGACAAGTCGTGCGTGAGCACAGTGACGAACACGGTGACGAGCATGACGACCGTATCCGATTTTTGAGCCGTCCGGAGCGTCTTGAGCGAGCCCCAGTCAAACGTCGCATAGGCGACGAAGAACATCACACCGACGAGGGCGCCGACCGGAATGAGCATCAAGATGTCGCTCATCGTCATGATCATGATGAACAACGCGAGTCCAGCGACGAACGTCGATAGACGACCACGTGCTCCTGACGAGACGTTGATGACCGATTGGCCGATCATCGCACAACCTGGCATCGCGCCGAAGAAACCGGCGATGATGTTGGCGATCCCCTGACCTTTTGACTCACGATTCTTGTTCGAATCCGTTCCTGTCATGTCATCGACGATTTGAGCCGTGAGCAACGACTCGATCAAGCCGACGAAAGCGAGCGAGGCGGCATACGGCAAGATGATCATGAACGTCTCGAGCGTGAATGGAACGTCAGGGAATAAGAATTCCGGCAACGTTGCTGAGATCGTTCCCATGTCGCCGATGTTTTTCGTATCGAGCCCCATAAAGACAGCAGCGAGTGTCATCGCGACGATGGCGACGAGCGGTGCCGGGATCGCGCCCGTGATGCGTGGGAACAAGAAGATGATGACGAGTGATGCGGCGACAATCACCCACATGATCCAGCTCTCGCCCTCAAATTGTGGAAGCTGGGCTTGGAAGATCAAAATAGCGAGGGCGTTAACGAAGCCGACCATGACCGCACGCGGGATGAACTTCATAAGACGCGCTATACCAAAGAACCCGAGCACGATTTGAATAATACCGGCTAAAATACCGGCCGCTAATAAATATTGGAGACCGTAATCTCGAACTAAATCGACAACGAGGAGCACCATGGCTCCGGTTGCAGCTGAAATCATTGCTGGTCGTCCACCCGCAATCGAGATGACCATTGCGATAATGAATGAAGCATATAGACCGACCATCGGGTTCAGTCCAGCGATGAGTGAGAATGCAATCGCCTCAGGGATGAGAGCGAGCGCGACGACAATCCCCGCAAGGACGTCAGCCCGGACGTTACCGAGCCATTCTTGTTTGACAGTATTCAATTTTTCCAAAAAGAACACACCTCTCTTTTATAGTAGTTTTAATTTTGACCTCCGAGTCTCACGAAGATCAAATGCGTCATTATATGAAGGAATAAGTTGAAACGATACATATTTGCACAACGTGTTTTATCATAGCGAACTTTTTCAGAAAAGACAATTGCAACTTGCAAAAAACTGTGGTAATTTCATAACGTAAAGGTTATATAACGGTTTTGTTATACATGGGGTAAAGGAGAATGACGATGCATACCGCAGAAGAACTGAGTAAAGTGCTCAAAGTGCTCGCCGACCCGACGCGGTTGACGATGTTAAAGCAAATGCAGGACGGGGAACAGTGTGCCTGCAGCTTCGTCGACTGCTTTGACATCTCGCAGCCGGCGATCAGCCGGCATTTGAAGATGATGCGTCAAGCGGGACTGCTGCTCGAGCGCCGGGACAAGCAATGGATCCATTATCGGTTGAACGAGGCGAGCCCGTTCTATTCGATCGTCGTCGATCTGCTCGGACAAGTCGAGATGATCGATGCGAGCTGTGACTGTGACGCCGAGTGTGCCATTTAAGGAGGAATAAACGATGAAACTTGAAGTATTCGAACCGGCCATGTGCTGTCCGACCGGACTATGCGGGCCGTCGATCGACCCGGAACTGACGCGGATCGCGACGATCCATTACGTGTTGAAACAACGCGGTTTCGACGTCGAGCGTTATAACCTCGCCTCGGAGCCGAACCGTTTCGTTGAAAACGCAAACGTGCAAGCCGAGATCACGAAAGGGCTCGACACGCTCCCGCTCACCGTCATCGATGGTGAGATCGTCAAACGCGGCGCCTACATGACGAATGAAGAGATCGCCGAACTGACCGGTCTCCCGGTCGCGGCGTTCGCGAAACAAGACGGCGAGAAACCGAAAGTCCGCATCACGCTTAAAAAATAAGGAGGCGCGTCATGATGAATCGCTTTGATTTTAATACGATTGAGCCGACCCGTTACATGTTTTTGACCGGGAAAGGCGGCGTCGGGAAGACGTCGACCGCCTCGAGCCTCGCCTTGACGCTCGCTGACCGTGGCAAGCGCGTCTTGCTCGTCTCGACCGACCCGGCAAGTAATTTGCAGGACGTGTTCGAGATGGAACTTGACGAGACACCGCGAGCAGTCCCGGGGACGGAGCTATTGATTGCGAACTTCGACCCGGAAGAAGCGGCAAAAGCGTATATGGAACGCATGGTCGGCCCGTATCGCGGCGTGCTCCCGGACGTCGCCATCCAGTCGATGGAAGAGCAACTGTCCGGTGCCTGTACGGTCGAAATCGCGGCGTTCGATCAGTTCACCGAGCTGTTGACGTCAGAGACGGCCCGTGACACGTACGACCATGTCATCTTCGACACGGCACCGACCGGGCATACGCTCCGGTTGCTCACGCTCCCGAGCGCGTGGGACGAATTTTTAGAGACGAACACGACCGGCGTCTCGTGCCTCGGTCCGCTCGCTGGATTATCAGACAAGCAACATCAATATAAACGGGCGGTCGAGACGCTCTCGAACGGAGACGAAACGACACTGTTGCTCGTCGCCCGTCCTGAGACGTCGACGCTCGTCGAGGCGAGTCGTGCCGCGATGGAACTCCACGCCATCGGGATCGAGCGGATGCAGCTCGTCATCAACGGTGTCGTCGATCCGGCGGAAGGCACGGACCGTTATACGAGACGGTTCATCGAGCGCCAACAAGACGCGCTCGCCAACTTGCCACAAGGCGTCGACACGCTCGAGACGTTCACGCTCCCATACGCTTATGAGAACTTGGTCGGCGTCCCGGCGCTACGCCGCTGGGTGAACGGGGAGACGGTCGCCGTGCCGGATATGACGTATGATGCGAGCCGTTACGGTTCGATCGATACGCTCGTCGATGAAATCGAAGCGGACGGTCCAAGCGTCATCATGACGATGGGCAAAGGTGGGGTCGGCAAGACGACGCTCGCCTCACTCCTCGCCGTCGCTTTGAGCGAACGAGGTCACGCCGTCCATTTGACGACGACCGACCCGGCGGCACACGTCGCCTTCACAATCGGTGAGGACGTGCCCGCCACGTTCACCGTCGACGCGATCGATCCGAAAGTCGAGATCGAAAACTATCGGGCCGACGTGTTCCATGAAGCGGGGGACATGACCGACGAACAGCGCGCGATGCTTGAAGAAGACTTGCGTTCGCCGTGTACGGAAGAGATTGCGGTTTTCCGCGCTTTCGCCGGTCAAGTCGCCAAAGCGAAAGACCGGTTCGTCGTCATCGACACGGCACCGACCGGACATACACTGCTCTTGCTCGACGCGACCGAGAGCTATCACCGTGAGCTCGAACGTTCGACCGGTGTCGTCCCGGAAGCGGTCCGCGAACTGTTGCCGAAGCTTCGTGACCCGAAACAGACGCACGTCGTCATCACGACGCTCCCTGAAGCGACACCGGTGTATGAAGCCGAGCGGCTCGTCACCGACTTGGAACGGGCCGGCATCCGTCCGTTCGCCTGGGTCGTCAACCAATCGTTCACACCGCTCGACGTCGAAAGCAAACTGCTCACGGCGAAAGTCGCGAGCGAGGCGACTTGGCTCGAACGGGTGAACGCGTATCCGCGTCCGACGTTACTCTCGTGGCAACAACACTTGCCGGTCGGCTATCCGGCGTTATCTCAACTATTGAAGGAGGAAGTCAAATGAACATCACGAATGAAGCGATCGATTTTATGAAAACAGCACTCGAGGATGAAGAAGTGAAATCAGTCCGGATTTGTACGGAAGCAGGGTGCTGCGGACCGACGCTCGGTCTTCACATCGCCGCTCCGGAAGCGACGGACGACGTGAAAGACTATGACGGCCTCACGTTCGCCGTCGCGAAAGACGCAGAAGCGATGGCGGAGAACGTCACGCTCGATGTCGAAATGACAGAAGACAGCGCAAGCCTGTTCTTACGCGGTCTTCAACAAACGTGCTAACAAAAATAGAGATTATTGGAGGAACTCATTGTGCAATGGATTGCTAGTATCATCTTTTTAGTGACGCTCTTCCTCATCATCAAGCAACCGAAAGGTCTCGGCATCGGTTACTCGGCGATGGGGATGGCGGCCATTGCCCTCATCACCGGGGTCGTCAATTTTGATGACGTCGGTACCGTATGGGGCATCATTTGGAACGCGACGTTTACGTTTATCGCCATCATTCTCATCTCGCTCATTTTGGATGAGATCGGATTCTTTGAGTGGGCTGCTTTACATATGGCTCGGATCGCCGGGGGCGGCGGTGTCAAACTGTTCGTCTACATCACACTTCTCGGTGCGCTTGTCGCCGCATTATTCGCGAACGACGGGGCGGCGCTCATCTTGACGCCAATCGTGCTCGCGATGGTAAGGGCGCTTAAATTACCGGACGCCGTCGTCTTGGCGTACGTTATCGCCTCGGGCTTCATCGCCGATACGGCAAGTTTGCCGTTCGTCGTCTCGAACCTCGTCAACATCGTCTCGGCCGACTTCTTCGGCATCGGTTTTGCTGAGTATGCGGCGCGGATGGTGTTCGTCAACGTGTTCGCCGTCGCCGGCAGTCTGCTCGTCTTGTACTTGTACTTTAAGAAAGACATCCCGAAGCAGTACGACTTGTCAAAACTTGTCGAGCCGAGCACGGTCATTAAAGACCATAAGATGTTCCGCTTGTCGTGGGTCGTCCTCGCGCTGCTCGTCATCGGCTACTTCACGAGCGACATCATCGGCATCCCGGTCTCGCTCGTCGCCGGTGTCATCGCCCTGTTCTTCCTGATCATGGCGAACCGTTCGCCTGCCGTGAAGACGGAGCAAGTCGTCAAAGGTGCGCCGTGGGCGATCGTCTTCTTCTCGCTCGGGATGTACATCGTCGTCTACGGTCTACAAAACGCAGGGCTGACACAAGTGCTCGCCAACTTTATCGACTGGTTCTCAGGTAGCGTGTTAACGGCCACGTTCGGGATGGGCTTCTTGGCCGCGATCTTATCGTCGGTCATGAACAACATGCCGACCGTCATGATCGACGCGCTCGCCATCGATTTGACGAATACGTCGGGTCAGATTCGCGAAGCGCTCATCTATGCGAACGTCATCGGTTCCGACCTCGGACCGAAGATCACACCGATCGGATCGCTCGCGACGCTCTTGTGGCTTCACGTGCTCCGGACGAAAGGACTTAAGATCGGTTGGGGGCAATACTTTAAAATCGGTATCGTCTTGACGATTCCAACGCTTGCCATCACGTTGCTCGGCCTGTATATCAGCTTACTACTATATTGAGGAGTGGATTTTCTATGAAGTTAGTCATCATCGGTTCAGTCGCTGCCGGCACATCGGTCGCGGCGAAAGCACGTCGTAACAACGAAGACGCACAAATTACGATTTACGACCGCGATTACGATATCTCCTACTCGGGTTGCGGGATCCCATATTACGTCGGAGGCGAAGTCGAGTCACGCGATGACTTGACGCCACGCGACGCCGCTTTCTTCAAAAAGCGTTACAACATCGATGTCATGACGCGTCATAACGTGACGGCGATCGACAAAGACGTGAAGACGGTCACGGTCGAAAACCTGGAGACGGGTGAGACGTTCACGGACAGCTATGACGTCCTCGTCCTCGCGACCGGCGCCTCGAGCATCGTCCCGCCGATCCCGGGCGTGAAGTCAGATAACGTCTTCCCGATCCGCAACATCCAGAACGCGGAAGCGACACGCAACTTCGTCGACGCGACGAACCCGAAACATGCGACGGTCATCGGGGCCGGCTTCATCGGTCTTGAGATGGCCGAGCAGCTCAAACTTCGTGGCATCGACGTCACGATCATCGAGCGCATCCCGCAAGTGATGCCGCCGCTCGACAAAGACATGGCGTGCCGCGTCGAGGACCACCTCGAGAAGAACGGCATCGAGCTGTTGCTCGGTGAGACCGTGACAGAGCTCGTCGGCGACGGTCACGTCGAACGTGTCGTCACCGAGAGTGGGAAAACGGTCGAGACCGACCTCGTCATCCTATCGGTCGGAGTACGTCCGAACGTTGAACTCGCGATGGCGATGGGCGTCCAACTCGGAGAGACAGGTGCGATTGCCATCAACGAGCGGATGGAGACGAACGTGGATAGCGTTTACGCTGCCGGCGACGTCGCGGAAAGCTTCTCACTCGTCACAGGCAAACCGATTTGGCGTCCGCTCGGCTCGACGGCGAACAAGATGGGTCGCGCGCTCGGCGACTTGATCACAGGTGGCGACCTCGAACACCGTGGCATCCTTGGCACAGGCATCTTTAAAGTGTTCGGCCTCGCGGTCGCGCAGACCGGTCTTTCAGAGCGTGAAGCGCGTGACTTTGGGTACGACGTCGAAGTGCTTCACAATACGAAACCGGACAAACCGTTCTATATGGGTGGGAAAGACATGACGATCAAAGCGGTCGCCGACCGGGCGACTCGCCAACTGCTCGGTGTTCAAATCGTCGGTTTCGAAGGTGTCGACAAGCGCATCGACGTGTTCGTCACGGCGATGACGTTCAAAGCGAAAGTTGATGACTTGTTCCACCTCGACCTCGCGTATGCACCGCCGTTCGCGACGACAAAGGACCCGGTCATGTATACGGGCATGGCGCTCGCGAACAGCATGGACGAATCGGCCCGTCTCATCACGCCGGCTGAGCTACAGCAGCGAATCGACGCGAACGAGGACATCCAGGTCATCGATACACGGAAAGCGGCGCAGTTTGAGAAGGCGTGCGTCGACTGTGCGGTCAACATCCCGCTCGGCAAGCTTCGCGAGGCGTCAAAAGACCTCGATAAAGACAAGCCGACGGTCGTCTACTGCAACGGCGGCGTCACCGGGAACGCAGCGCAAAACGTGCTCCGTAACCTCGGTTTCACCGACGTCTACAACTTGTCAGGCGGCAACAAGAACTATCAACTATTCAAAAAACACGGGAATTAACAAACAGGGCGTCCGAATCATTTTTTCGGATGCCCTGTTTTGATATGCTTATCAGTGAGGTGAATATCATGAACTACCGGATGTTGCATGAGAAGTTTGAGCGCCGGAAGCAGTGGCTCGTTTTTGAAAAAGAAGAAGTCGTCCGGCGGGTGATGATCCGTTATAAGGCACGGGTCATTCCGAAAACGGATATTATGGACCTCGTGAATGATGATCAGCTGTCGTATGAGCATATCTTCTGCTGTTTGACGATTGATGACCCGCGCATGCTCGACAAGATTTTCACGGCGAAGGAGAAAAAGGATCATCGATGGGAACGGGACGACAATGCGCGGCGAGGGATGGTATACAAACATAAAGACGAGGAACATCGTCGTTACAATCAACTGATCATTGATGAAATGGAAGGTCGCCGGCTCGATATCGTGCTCGAGAGTAAGGACGGGAAGTTCGTGACCGGTTTTTTGACGCGCGATATGTGTGAACAAGTAGGGTCTTATATTTATGCTCATACAGGCGGCGCGAAGTTCACAGGACTCATCCCGAGAGCGATGTGGCCGCCAGATGTGACGGACGAGGAGTTAAAACTGAGTTATCGCTGGTATTTGGAATCGTTAGACGAATTCAACAAATTGTGAACTAACCCCCGATGCGCTGACATCGGGGGTTAGTTCACTTGTTGCTGATTCCATTTACTGACCCGGTTGCGACCGCTACGTTTGGCGACGTAGAGACCGAGGTCAGATTTTTTGATGAGTTGTTCGGACGTGACGATCTTTGGTTCGGACGTACTCGTGACGCCGATCGAGACGGTGACATCGAGCTGCTTGCCGTCCGGAAGTGAAAACGGACTTTCCGCAATTTGACGCACGTAGCGATTGGCGATGACGAACCCTTGCGACAAGTTGCAGTCCGACAACAGCACCGAGAACTCTTCGCCACCGTGGCGACACACCATGTCATCGGCACGGGCCGTCTCGGTGAGCCGTTTGCCAAGCTCGATCAAGATGGCGTCACCGGCATCATGGCCATACGTATCGTTCACTGATTTAAAATGATCGATATCGAGTAAGAGCAGTGTGATGTCATAAGGACTCGAGAACACTTCCTCGTCGACGCGCTTCATCTCTTCCTCGAAGCGACGACGGTTGCCAAGACCTGTTAAGGCGTCGGTGTAGGCGGCTTCGCGATATTTGGTGATTTGCCGCTCTGACCGTTGGATTTTGCGGATGCCTCCATAGACGATATGAAGGACGAAACCGGTTGAATATCCAATCGTGACGAAAGCGATCAACGTATAGACGTACATTTTTGGATCGGCATAGGTACTAAAGTTTAAGAGCGAGAACAAAATGATAAATCCGAGGCTGATGGCGTTGACGATGCGGATGTCCCGCGTCGGTTTGATCCGCTCCCGGAGTTTCATATAGACGACTGCGGTTGTGGCCGCGACCGTATAGTCGAGAAAAACGATTAACAGCAACGTATCCGATATGATGAACGGGAGCAGCAGTATGCTCGAGACGTACGTGATCCGGACGCCTTGGAGGCCAAAGTAAAGGCCGGCAATGATGATGGGGACAAACCCGTACTGAAAGTCGGCTTGGGCGTTCCAGAGCACACCATGCAACGTAATGACGATCGTCAGGCCGGCGAGGAGTAGTGAAATCGTGATTTGCCGTCTTAACGGGAGCTTGCTCGTGAACCCGAGCTTCGTGAGGCGCGAGATCATATAAAGGCCGATCAGCAGTAAGCTGGCGTTGGCAATCAAGTTATTGATTAAATTGGTCATCGACATTTTAAAAATTCCTCCTCTATTTTCTATATTCGACAGATGAGGATAAAAAAGCAATCATTTTGTGATGGGAAAATGAGTTCGAACCAACAAGTGGCTTGATATGGGAAACGTTAGTTGTTTATTTAGAAAAGAATTGAAATTAAGGAAGCAAACGTTTACAATTTTTGTGTAAGCGTTTTCCTAAATTCATGCTACAAGGAGGGACCCACATGGTCAACAAACAATGGAAACCAGTATGGGCAGTTGTGCTAACGTTTGCACTGATTCTGTCGATGTTTCCGATGTCAGCGTCTGCCCTTGATAAAGAGTCGACACTAGTCGTCGTCCACTATCAAGAGGCGCCAGACAATCAAATGGATTGGAACTTATGGCTTTGGGCGAATGGCCCAGATTACTTCCCGAACAAAGGCTTCGCCTTTAACGGCGAGGACGATTACGGCAAGGTGGCGGCCTACGAATTCCCGGTCGACTCACCTGAACAGATCGGTCTCATCGTCCGAACGGACAATTGGGACAAGGATAAAGGGTCGGAAAACGACCGCCTGATCACGAAAGACATGATCAAGGACGGTGTCGCCGAAGTGTGGATCAAGTCGGGCGACTCGAAAATCTACACGTCGAACCCGGACGGGGAGACGGCGAAGACGGAAGTCGACATGAAAGTCCACTACTTCCGCTATGACAATACATACACCGACTGGGGTGTTTGGACGTGGCCGGACGGTGGCGACGGTCAAAGCATCAACTTTGATGAGACGGACGCCTACGGCGGTGTCGCGAACGTGAAGTTTGCGAATCCGGATGCGAAACAACTCATCGGTCTGATCACGAAAAAAGGCGAATGGTCCGACAAGGACGGCGAAGACCGCTTCGCGCTCAGCACGGCGAAAGAGATTTGGCTCGTCGAAGGTGATTCGACGATTTACTATTCAGAGCCAGAAATCGACCGCTCACCAAAAATCGTCTCGTTCGAGGCAAACACGTTCCGTCAGGCGGAACTAACGCTCAACCGCGCGATCGATGAGCAGTTCCTTAGTGAATTGAAGGTCGATGGCGCGGCAGTCGAGTCAGTCGAGAAGACTGGCGACAAATCGGTCACGGTAAACTTCAGCGCTGACCTCGACTTGGCGCAAGTCATCACGGCGTCGCACCCGACGTTCGGTGACAAAGTGCTGCAAGCAGGCGACGTGCTCCGGTCACCGGAATTCGATGCGAAGTATGCGTATAACGGCAAGCTCGGCGTCACATACAAGCAGTCGAAGACGAACTTCGTGCTTTGGGCACCGACGGCTCAAGACGTTTCACTCGAACTGTGGAACATGCCGAAAGACCGTCCAGCGAACGACAAGGATATTAAGAAAACGATTGCGATGAAGCGTGGCGAACGCGGCACGTGGACGGCTGAAGTCCGCGGCGACCTCGACGGCATCGGCTACACGTACAACGTCAAGCATGCGTCAGGCAGCGTCCGTGCGGTCGATCCGTATGCGACGGCGGTCGGCGTCAACGGGGACCAAGGGGTCATCGTCGACTTGAACGAGACGAAACCGAAACGTTGGAACTCGATGAAACCGAAGCTTCAAAACGCGACGGACGCGATCATCTACGAGACACACGTCCGTGACTTCTCAATCTTTGACGTCACATCGAACACGTACGATTCAGGAATTCGCTATAAAGGTAAATACCTCGGTGTCGTTCAACCGGGTACTCGCTTGATTGAAAACGGGAAGAAGACGGCGACGAAGACAGGCCTTGACCACGTCAAAGACCTCGGCGTGACGCACGTCCAGTTCATCCCGGTGTATGACTACAACACGGCCTCGGTCGACGAGACGAAACCGAACGCGACATACAACTGGGGCTATGACCCGAAAAACTATAACGCGCCGGAAGGCTCATACTCGACGAACCCTTATGACGCAAAAGTTCGAATCATGCAGATGAAAGAAATGATTCAAGGTCTCCACGACCACAACTTGCGTGCCGTCATGGACGTCGTCTATAACCATATGTTCGATGCGCAAGCCTCGAACCTTCATAAGATCGTACCAGGCTACTACTACCGTTACACGGCAGGCGGCGACTTCGCGAACGGGACGGGCGTCGGCAACGACACCGCGTCTGAGCGTAAGATGATGCAAAAACTCATCGTCGATTCAGTCGTCTACTGGGCGCAAGAATATCATTGGGACGGGTTCCGATTCGACCTCATGGGCATCCACGACGTCGAGACGATGAACCAAGTCCGTCAAGCGCTCGACAAAGTCGATAAATCGATCCTCGTCTTCGGCGAGGGTTGGGACCTCAGCACACCGCTCGACCCGGCACTGAAAGCGAACCAAAAGAACGCCTACAAGATGCCCCGCGTCGCGCACTTTAACGACAACATCCGTGACGGCTTGAAAGGCAGCGTCTTTATCGACACGGACAACGGCTTCATCAACGGCAAAGACGGTCTTGAGAACCGCATCAAGACGGGAATCGTCGGTGAGATCGACTACAATGCCGAGATCAAAGGCTTCACGAAAGAGCCGACGCAAGCGATCACGTACGTCGAAGCGCACGACAACCACACGCTTTGGGACAAGCTCGAACTCACGAATAAAGAGACGGCGGAAGCGGACCGGACGAAGATGCATCGTCTCGCGTCAAGCATCCTCTTGACGAGCCAGGGGACGACATTCCTCCACGCCGGTCAAGAGTTCATGCGGACGAAAGAAGGCGATCACAACTCGTACAAATCACCGGACCGCATCAACCAAATGGATTGGAAACGCGCCGCTGAACGTAAGGCGGACGTCCAGTACATGAAAGGCTTGATCGAGATGCGTAAACAAAACCCAGGGCTTCGCATGACGAAAGCGACTGACGTCAAGAAGAACGTCAAGTTCTATCGTTCTGCGCCAAACGTCATCACGTATTTGATCGATGACAAAGCGCCTGGCCAGAAGAAAGACTTGTTCATCACACATAACGCCAACGCAGAAACAGTCAAAGTGAAACTTCCGACAGGACAGTGGAACGTGATTGTCGACGGCAGTCAGGCAGGAACGAAGACGATCAAACGCGTCTCGGGCTATGTCGACGTGCCATCGTATGCGACGGTCGTCGTAAAACAACCATAATGCGCGAGACCACGGAGCACATATCCGTGGTCTTTTTTGCGTCATCATCGTGTGGAGGAGTAGGTTGACAGCACATTAAGACATGACATTTTTTTGAATATATGTATGTAATACGGTTCTTTTCCCTTATTTGCAAAATGCAGAAGCTCTTTCAACTAGTCAATCTTGTATAATCAAGTTAACACGTATCGAAACGTGACATTTGTCACACGAAGGAGTGATACACATGGGCTTCTTCCGTAATTGGAAGCATGTATTAGAATCAAACGTTGAGCAGGCCGAGCATGAGGGGAGAATCAATATCGATCCGTTATTGCTCGATCAATATCCTGACGCGGTGTACGTCCTTGATCGAGATTTGAACTTCGTCGACTCGAACGAAAAGTTGTCGCTTCTCTTTAGCGGGGAAGAGGAGCGTTTCGTCGATCCTGACTCCTGGCTTCCAAAACTAGAAAGCGAACGTGTTCACGCCTTTCATCAGCGGGCGCTCCATGGGGAGACGGTCCATTATGAACTGAAAGCGTTGAATGCGGACAAGCGACGCATTCATCTGTCGGTCACGAATACGCCGCTCTATACCGGCCGGGTCATCACCGGTCTGTACGGCGTCGTCAAAGACTTGACGACCCAGATGGAACTGCGCGAACGATACAATCGGATGAAAGTGGGACGGACGCTGTTCGAGCGCATCCCGGGTCTCATCCTGATCGAACTTGACCTCGAGTCCGGCGAGTTTTACCATTCACCGCAGACGGGTGAACTGCTCGGGTTATCTAAGCGGCAACTGGGAGATATGAAACGCGAACATTTCCGTAACATGATCCATGAGGATTACCGTCCAGAATTTGCGGCAGCCATCGAGACGCTCATCCACGATGCTGACGTGCAAGAGTATGAGACCCAAATCAAGGCGTTCAATCCGAAGCAACAAAAATATTTGGATTTGATCGTCAAAGTCGGAATGTCAAAAGATCGAAAATCGGTGACGTGGGCAATGTTTGACGTCACCAATTTGGTCAAAGTCGAAGAAGCGCTCACGATGGAGCAGTCCAAAGTGAAGCAGTTGTGCGAAATCGTCGACTCGGTCATTTTTGAACGTTATTTCGAGACGAAACAGTTTAAGTTTTTGACGCCGGGCTTCTCGCACATCTTTGGCTATACGGAAGACCAGTTCAACACACACCCTGACTATTGGCAGCGTGTCGTCGTTCCTGACGACGTGCCGAAAGTGAACCAAGCCCGAGAAGTGACGCTCAGCGGTAAACCGACAACGTTCTCGTATCGTATCTATGCGAAAGGCAATGTCAAATGGATCGAAGAGAACCGGGAACCGATTTTCTCTGAAGGCGGAATCGTCATCGGGTTTCGGACGCTCGTCAAAGACATCACCCAATTGAAAGAACAGCAACAAGAGATTTGGCGCCTCGCCTCGCTCGACCCGATCACAAACATGCCAAACCGTGAGTCGATCACAGGATCGGTCTATCAACTCACGCGCAAACGCGACCCGTTCACATTGTTCTCGCTTTCGTTCAACCGGATTGCCGAGATCAACAATACGTTCGGCTACGAGCTCGGTGACGAGTGGCGTGTCGCGACGGTGAACCAATTGATTCGTCTGTTGCCACAAGACGCCTTGCTCGGTCATCTCGATGCGGATAACGTCTTGATCGTGTTGCCGCGCCGGATGGAAGACCCGGAAGTGCTTGCGCTCGGGAAAGAGTTAGGAACGCTGTCGAAGCACCGGTTCCATATTGACGCGTATGACTTGTTCGCGCGAATCTCGATCGGCGTGAGCCGCTATCCTGAAGACGGGGCACAGGCGAGCGAATTGATCAAGCACGCATGCGTCGCCATGAACCGGGCCGATAAAAAGTTCGGGACGCAACTCGAACTGTATTCGTCGCAAATGGACATCGAGTCACTCAAACGCTACGAGCTGTTGCGCGATATGCGAGGTGCGCTTAAAAACAACGAATTCTATTTGATGTATCAACCGAAAGTGAACGCCTGGACCGGTCAAATCGTCGGAGCCGAGGCGCTCATGCGTTGGACGCACCCGACGTGGGGCTCGATCTCGCCGGCTGAATTTATTCCGCTCGCCGAGGAGAGCAGCCTCCATCTCGATTTGACGAACTGGTTGATCGAAGAGGTGTGCCGCTATATCACGTCGCTCAAACATCGAGTCCCGATCTCGATCAATGTCTCAGCCAAATACTTGTATCAAGAACGGTTTGAACGCGTGTTCGAAGATATGTTAGACCGCTTCCACGTCCCGGCGTCGTATCTCGAAGTCGAGATCTCGGAGACGTCACTGTTAGACGACGCCCAGCAGATCACACAAGCGTTCGAACGGTTGAACAACCTCGGTATCCCGATCGCGTTTGACGACTTCGGTAAAGGGTATTCGTCGCTTGCTTACTTACAGGCGTACAGTGCCCAGACAATCAAGATTGACCGTATCTTCGCCCATAACGTCAACCAAAGCCGAAAAGCCCAAGGCATCATCCGGAGTCTGCTCCTCATCGCCGAAGAGTTCGGGATGAACGTCGTCGTCGAGGGTGTCGAGATGATGGATGACTTGCTTCGACTCCGTGAGTTCGGTTGTCACGTCATTCAAGGTTTCATTTTCAGCCGACCGTTGCGAGAATCCGATTTTGAACAAGCGCTTGAAGCGGGAACGCTCATTCCGATCGAGGAGTACGTCGAGACGATCCAACCGTCGAACCGGTTGATCCACGCCGGCATCACGATCACGCGCCTGCGCAATCAAGCCGTCGCGGTTGGGACATCGCCGATCGTCATCATGAAGCGTGGATTTAAAGCGGTCGCCTTCTATGGCTCGATCCGGTTACCGGTCGATAGTGACATCAATCTCGTCATCTTGCTTGATGACGGGCAGCCGTCGCTGCCGATTCAAGTGACTCGATTGACCGAGCTTGCGAACGGATTGTATCAATATGAAGCGACGTACGAACAGACCGTCGAACTCGAGAAACGGTTGACCGCGCTCGAAAGTGACAAACCGCGCGGCTTCACGATTCAACAAGCGAAAGATTTAATCGAAAGATGAGACAAAGCGAGCCGGATTTGAACTGCACCCTGTCAAGTAGACAGTCGAAATAATAAAAATCGTTTAGACGGCTTCAGCCCTGAATTCTAATGGGCTGAGGCCGTTTA
>NZ_JACSMB010000014.1:0-84235 GCF_018618455.1 Exiguobacterium sp. s142
AAGAAGGGGTCCGGCCACCGAAAATCGGTGACCGGACCCCTCTTTTTATTGAAAAGCTTTAAAACAGGCTAGTTATGTCCCAGCCTCTTTTTTGTTTACATTTTTGTTTCCAAAAGTGAAGACGCGGGTAAATATCCGTTAGCATTTTGTTTTTGAAAAATATGAAACGAGGCGAAGTAAGATGGAACGAAATCATACGATGATGCAATTTTTTGAATGGCACGTCCCGGCTGACCAAAAGCATTGGAAGCGATTGAAAGAACGGGCTTCTAAATTAAAAAAAGCAGGAATCACCGCGCTTTGGTTGCCGCCGGTCACAAAAGGTCAAAATGATGAGGATACGGGATATGGTGTCTATGACTTGTATGATTTAGGCGAGTTTGATCAAAAAGGGACCATCGCCACAAAATATGGGACGAAGCAAGAGTTGCTTGAGGCGACGAAACACGCCCAAGAGCTCGGGATGCAAATATATATGGACGTCGTGTTGAACCATAAAGCCGGAGCCGACGCGACCGAGAAGTTTGACGTGTTAGAAGTCGACCCGGAAGACCGGACGAAAGTGTTGTCGGAAGAACCGTTTGAGATCGAAGGGTGGACGAAGTTTGATTATAAAGAACGCAACGGTAAGTACTCATCGTTCAAATGGAACTTCCATCATTTCAACGGCACGGACTATGACGCGGCGAGCGAGCACGAGGGTATCTTCTTCATTTTAGGCGATAATAAAAAATGGAATGACAACGTCGATAGTGAATTCGGTGTATACGATTATCTGATGTTCGCGAACATTGATTATCACCATCCGGAAGTCCGGGAAGAAGTGTTAAGTTGGGGCAAGTGGTTCATCGAAGAGACAAAATGTGATGGCTTCCGTCTCGATGCGATCAAACATATCAACTATGATTTCGTCAAAGAGTTCAGCCAAACGATGAAAGATGAAAAAGGCGAGAACTTTTACTTGGTCGGTGAGTTTTGGAAGTCAGAGCTCGAAGATTGCCGCGCCTTTTTAGACAACATCGACTACCACGTCGATCTGTTCGACGTGCCGCTCCATTACAATTTGCAGCGTGCCTCGATCGAAGGCGCATCGTTTGATTTGCGGACGATTTTTGACGACACACTCGTCCAGTCCCACCCGCTTCACTCGGTCACGTTCGTCGACAACCATGACTCACAGCCGGCCGAGGCGCTCGAGTCATGGGTCGAAGATTGGTTCAAACAAAGTGCTTACGGTTTGATTTTACTCCGCCAAGACGGTTATCCGTGCGTCTTCTACGGGGATTACTACGGCATCAACGGGCCCCACCCGGTCGAAGGGAAGAAGCTGGCCATCGATCCACTTCTGTACGCCCGTCGTGAAAAAGCGTATGGGCAACAAGACGACTACTTCGATAACGAGCACGTGATCGGCTGGGTCCGACACGGCAGCGAGGACTTCGAACGTTCAGGTTGTGCCGTCATCATCTCGAATAACGAAGAGGCGGAGAAACAGATGTACGTCGGGGAGCATCGTGCCGGTGAGAAATGGGTCGACTTGACGCAGACGATCGATGAAATCATCGAGATTGACGAAGATGGAAAAGGGGTATTTAAAGTAGCGGCAGGATCGATCTCGGTCTGGGCGTTGCCGGACGAAGATGTGGAATAAGCCTTTACAATTGAGTAAGCCGTCACAAATCTGTTACATTTAAAACGAACGTTGTTCAAACCAATTTTAAGGGGGATTTTAGTTATGGCTAAATTTGAATTACCACAACTTGATTACGCATACGATGCACTCGAACCACACATTGACGCACGCACGATGGAAATCCACCATTCGAAACACCACAACGCTTACGTCACGAACGTGAACAATGCACTCGAAGGAAAAGACGTAGAGTACTCTTCACTTGAAGACTTGCTCCAAAAACTCGATTCGCTTCCTGCTGACATTCAGACAGCTGTTCGTAACAACGGCGGCGGTCATTGGAACCACTCGTTCTTCTGGAAGTTGTTGAAGAAAAACGAGAACGGGACGCCAACGGGCGAACTCGCAACGGCGATCGACGAAGCGTTCGGCAGCTTTGACGCGTTCAAAGATGAGTTCACGAAAGCCGCTACAACTCGTTTCGGTTCAGGTTGGGCTTGGCTCGTCGTCAAAGGCGGCAAGCTCGAAGTCACATCGACACCAAACCAAGATTCACCGATCATGGAAGGCATCACACCGATCCTCGGACTCGATGTTTGGGAGCATGCGTACTACTTGAACTATCAAAACCGTCGCCCGGACTACATCCAAGCGTTCTTCCACGTCATCGACTGGGATTACGTCGCGAAGCTTTACGCTGACGCCAAATAATGACACGATCCCGAGATTCGGTTGAATCTCGGGATTTTTTCTACATTTCATTAATTTGTAAACAAATTATGATATAGTGAAAATCGAGTCTGAAAATAGAAATACAGAAAAATATAATATAGAAGCAACTGAAAGTGGAAGGAGATAACTGAATTGGCTAGACACCGTGTGAAAGTGCCGAAAAAACGGCGTAACCACCTTCCGTTACGGTTAAATTTATTGTTTTTTATCGTCTTCATCTTGTTTGCGACGTTGATCTTTCGGTTAGGCGTCGTCCAAATCGTCAACGGAGAGTTGATCGCCCGAGAGGTTCAAAAGACCGAGTCGAGCAAAATCAAGTACGAGGTGCCTCGCGGCAAAATCTACGATCGGAACGGGCAAGTGTTGGCCGACACGATCTCTAACTATTCGGTCATGTACCGTCGCTCCCAAGTGACGAAAACGGAGGAGCGTCTCGATGTCGCGGTCAAACTTGCTAAGATCGTCGACATTCCGGAGAAAGATCGCAAAGTGACCGAACGGGACCGCAAGGACTATTGGATCGCCATCGATCCCGAGCGCTCGCAAGAACGAGTCCAATCGCTTCTCGCCGAGCTGCCGGAAGAAGAGCGGGCCGCCTTGTCGAACCAAGCAGTCGATCAGTTGCTGCTTGATTCAATCACGCAAGCAGAGATCACGTTCGATGATGCGACCGAAGAAATCATCGCTATCAAACATAATATGGAGAGCGGGTACGCGTTAGACCCGCAAGTCATCAAAATCGGCGCGTCGCCGAAAGAGATGGCTTTGATCGAAGAAAACTTAGAGCTGTTGCCAGGCGTCAGCGTCGAACCGTATTACCAGCGGGCCTATCCGTTCGGTGAAACGTTCCAAAGCTTCCTCGGAAGCTATCGTCAAATCCCGGCCGAGCAACGGGCCTCGTATCAGGCGAAAGGCTACGGGTTGAACGATCGGGTCGGGACGTCTTATCTCGAGCAACAGTATGAAGATATTTTACGCGGGACCCCGGCTTATGACGTGTTCACGACGTATAAAGGCCAACCGGTCGGTGAGCCTACGCGCGTGAGCGGTAATCCCGGAAAAGATATCATCTTGTCGACGGACATCGAATTCCAAAAAGAAGTCGATGAGATCTTGAAGAAGGCGATCCGTGCCGGGCGTTCGGGGAGTCCGCACTTCGACCGGGCTTTCGTCGTCGTCATGAATCCGAAGACGGGCGAGCTGCTCGCTTTGTCTGGGCAAGAGTTAGATCTTGAGACGAACGAGTTTAAAGACGTCTCGACAGGAACCGTGCTCCGGGCGAGCCAAATCGGCTCGACGATCAAAGGGGCGACCGTCGCGTTCGGACTTGAAGAAGAAGTCATCAAGCCGGGCGAATACATTTACGACGCGCCGATCCGCATCGGGTCTTCGCTCAAATCGTCTTACCGGAACATGGGGAACATCAACGACCTCGATGCGCTCGCCATGTCGTCGAACATTTACATGTTCCAGATTGCGCTCAGACTCGCCGATTATTATTCGACCGGCCAAATCGTCGGTGACAACGTCACCGAAGCGTTCAATACGATGGAGCACTACTATAAACAGTTCGGACTCGGGATCGAGACGGGCATCGATCTTCCTTACGAATCGATCGGTTTCCGGAGCGTGCCGGACCGTGTCACACTGTTGATGGATATGTCGATCGGTCAGTTCATCTCGTATACGCCGATCCAACTCGCGCAATATACGTCGACGCTTGCCAACGGCGGATATCGGGTGCAGCCGCATCTGTTAAAAGAGATCATTGAACCGGGCTCGCTCGATGAGATGAACAAACAAGTCGTCAGCACGTTCCAGCCGAAAGCGCTGAACAAAGTCGACATCCGCGACGAGTTCATCCAGCGTTCGCGTCAAGGCTTCCGTCAAGGGGTCGAGACCGGGACATCACGGATTCTCCAACAGACGGGGATGACGGCGGCCGGTAAGACCGGGACCGCGCAAGCGATCGCGGAAGGGCCGGACGGCCAAGCGAAACGAAACGCGAACGGTGAGCCGATCAAGACTTTCAACTCGAACCACGTCGGCTGGGCTCCGTACGACGACCCAGAGATCGCGTGGGCGATCATCATGCCAGGTCTTGAGGCGGAAGGCGTCAACACGCGCGTCGCCCATGACATCATGAAAGTATATTTTGATTTAGAAGACGTCCAAGCACAGCTCCAGTAAAGAAGTCACTTCGGTGGCTTCTTTTTTTATCTTTACAATTCTTTTACGTTCCGTTTATTTATCGTTAATAGTAGTTTATTAGGATGTTAATTGTAGGACGAAACAACAGACCCACAACACAAATCAAAGCAAACTCAAGGAGGACGTCAGAAATGTCTTGGATGAAAAAATCAGCTTTACTCGCTTCAATCACTTCGGTGGCCATCGTCGGTGCCGCGTGTGGAAACAATGAAGAAGAAAACGGTGGAGCCGAAGGAGACGCACTTTCAGGTAAAGTCGTCATGGACGGTTCGTCTACCGTATTCCCAATCATGGAAGCGGTCGCTGAAGAGTATTCAGCTGAACAGCCAGACGTTGAAGTAACGGTCGGTGTATCTGGAACGGGCGGCGGCTTCAAACGTTTCGTGACCGGGGAGACAGACTTCTCGAACGCATCACGTGAAATCAAAGAAGAAGAAGCAGCCGAAGCTGAAGCGAACGGTGTCGAGTACACAGAAATCGCGGTCGCGCTTGACGGATTGGCAATTGTCGTCAACCCTGAGAACGATTGGGCCGATGACATCACGATGGATGAGCTTAACAAGATGTGGACAGATATGAACGTGAAGACATGGAAAGACGTCCGCTCGGATTGGCCAGATGAAGAGATCTCATTCTTCTCACCTGGTAAAGACTCAGGTACGTTCGATTACTTCAACGAAGCAGTTCTCGATGATACAGACGTTCGCCAAGATGCACAGTTGTCAGAAGACGACAACGTCCTCGTAACAGGAGTTGCCGGAACGAAAAATGCGATCGGTTTCTTCGGATACGCGTACTACATTGAAAACGAAGGCACGTTGAAATCGTTGAAAGTAGACGGCATCGAGCCGACAGCTGAGAACGTGACATCGTTCGAATACCCACTGTCACGTCCAATCTACACGTACGTGAACAACGCCTCGATGCAAGAAAAGCCGCAAGTTGTAAACTTCGCACGCTTTATGAACGAAAATGCCGGAGCACTTGCTGAAGAAGTCGGCTATGTCGCGATGGAGCAAGCAAGTTACGATGAGAACGCTAAACTGATTGATGAACTCGCTGGTGAATAAATAGAGCAAATGGCAGAAGGTGAGAGATTCTCTCGCCTTCTCGCCATGCTTTCTAGTATGAAGAGGTAGGGAGCGATAAACGAGATGAACGAATCAAAAAATGAGTTCTCGATTCGAGAGATGATTAACGCGAATAAGCAAAAAAAATATAGTACGACGAACGTGTTTGACAAAATCATGCCGTTCTTATTATTCTTGAGCGCATTTGTCTCGGTCGTCACGACGATCGGGATTGCTTTGACGCTCGGCTTCGAACTGTTCAAGTTCTTTGAAAAAGTCCCGGTACGCGACTTCCTAGGCTCGACCGAATGGTACCCGCTCAGTGCGGACCCGAGTTTCGGCGTTTGGGCGCTCGTCATGGGCACACTCCAAATCACGCTCATCGCGATGATCGTGGCAGTGCCGCTCGGACTCGCATCGGCCATTTATTTGAGCGAGTACGCGTCTGAACGGGCCCGGACGATTCTCAAGCCGATCCTTGAAGTCCTCGCCGGTGTTCCGACGATCGTTTTCGGGTTCTTCGCCTTGTCATTCGTCACACCGATCTTGCAGTCGCTCATTCCAGGGTTGAAGATCTATAACGCCCTCAGTCCAGGGATTGTCGTCGGCATCATGATCATCCCGATGATCGCGTCGATTTCGGAAGACGCGATGAGTGCCGTTCCGAAAAAGATTCGTGACGGGGCACTTGGCCTCGGTGCGACACGTCTAGAAGTCGCCCTCAAAGTCGTCATGCCAGCCGCGCTCTCAGGGATCATCGCTTCGATCGTCCTCGGGATGAGTCGAGCGATCGGTGAGACGATGATCGTCACGATCGCGGGTGGGTCGCAACCGAACTTCGAGTTCAACCCGCTCAACGCGATCCAAACGATGACGGCGTATATCGTCCAAATCGCCAAAGGTGATGCTGGTTACGGGACAATCGAATACTACAGTATCTATGCGGTCGGTGCGCTTCTATTCATCTTTACGCTCGTGATGAACTTGTTCGCGAACTGGGTGACGCGCCGCTTCAGAGAGGAGTACTAATATGGCTTTGCCGAACAGTGAGTTCAAGAATACGAAGAACTATATTGACCATGAGACCGTATCGCGACGGATTAAAAGTCGCCTACGATTGAACGAAATCTTTAAGTACATCTTTTTAGCGGGGCTCGTCTTCGCCTTGCTCGTCTTATCGACGCTTATTTATGACGTGATCTCAAAAGGTGGCGGCTGGGTCAATCTCGACTTCCTCCGCAACTTCCCGTCACGCCGTGCCGAACAGGCCGGTCTTTATCCGGCTTTGATCGGGACGCTTTGGCTCATGATGCTAATCGTGCCGATGGTGTTTATCGTCGGTGTCGGTGCCGCGATTTATTTGGAAGAGTACGCACCGAAAAACCGGCTCACGTCGTTTATCGAAGTGAACATCTCGAACTTGGCGGGTGTCCCGTCGATCGTGTTTGGTTTGCTCGGATTGACGTTCTTCGTCCGGACGGCCGGACTTGGCAGCTCGGTCATGACGGGTGCGCTGACGCTCGGTCTGATGAGTTTGCCGATCGTCATCGTCGCGTCACAAGAAGCGTTACGGTCTGTTAAGATGGAGCTACGTCACGCGTCGCTCGCAATGGGTGCCTCGAAATGGCAGACGACGTTCAACGTCGTGTTACCGTCAGCCATTCCAGGGATCATCACAGGGATCATCTTGGCCGTATCCCGGGCCATCGGCGAGACGGCACCGCTCATCATGATCGGAGCGGCGACGTTCATCTCGACGACACCGAACAATGTATTTTCAGACTTTACGGCGCTCCCAATCCAAATTTACAACTGGACGAGCCGTCCGCAAGCTGAATTCCAAAATCTTGCCGCTGCCGGCATCATCGTCTTGATGACACTGCTCATCACGATGAACTCGGTCGCGATCTATATCCGCAACAAGTATACAAATCGACATTAAGTCGTAGCAGTAAACGAGGAGGACTCTCGAGATGATGAAACAAACAGAGCTTAAAGGAGATCACAACGTGAATACAACGACGACCCAACCGAACGAGACCGTGATGCAAAAAGACAGCGCCTATGTCGTGAACAACTTGAACTTATGGTACGGCGACGATCAAGCGTTGATCGACGTCAATCTCGACATTAAGAAAAACGAAGTGACGGCCATCATCGGTCCGTCTGGTTGTGGGAAGTCGACGTTCATCAAGACGTTGAACCGGATGGTCGAACTCGTCCCGACGGTGCGGACGAACGGGGAGATTCTTTACCACGGCCGTAACATCTTTGATCGTGACTATAGAGTCGAAGATCTCCGCACGTCGGTCGGGATGGTGTTCCAGCAGCCAAACCCGTTCCCAAAATCCGTGTACGACAACGTCGCCTACGGACCGCGCACGCACGGGATCAAAAATAAAAAAGTGCTCGACGAGATCGTCGAACGCTCACTGCGCGGCGCCGCGATCTGGGAGGAAGTGAAAGATCGCTTGAACGAGAACGCCTACGGTCTCTCGGGTGGTCAGCAACAGCGCCTTTGCATCGCCCGGACACTTGCGATTGAACCAGACGTCATTCTTATGGACGAGCCGACGTCAGCGCTTGACCCGATCTCGACACTTAAAGTTGAAGAGCTCGTCCAAGAGTTGAAAGAACAATATTCGATCATCATCGTCACGCACAACATGCAACAGGCAGCACGTGTGTCTGACAAGACGGCGTTCTTCTTGAACGGGGAAGTCGTCGAGTTCGACGCAACCGATAAAATCTTCTCGAATCCAACTGACAAGCGGACTGAAGATTACATTTCTGGCCGGTTCGGTTAAGAGGGGGAGATTACTATGGCACAAAATCGCGCATTTTTTGATGTTAAATTAAACGAACTAGAAGAGAAAGTCGTTCGCTTGGCGAACTTGACGATGCGCCAAACGGCGACAGCGATCGAGGTACTTGAGAAACGAGACCTCACGCTCGCCCAGACGGTGATCGACAATGATAACGAACTAGATGACCTCGAACTTGAAATCAACGACCAGGCGATTCTCTTGATTGCCAAACAACAACCGGTCGCGACCGATCTTCGTCGCTTGATCGTGACGATGAAGTCCGCGACCGACCTTGAACGGATCGCGGATTACGCGACGAACATCGCCAAAGCCGTGACGCGAATCGAGCACGTCCCGTACTTGCTTGACATTAAGCCGCTCAAGCAGATGGCCGAACAGTTGATCGATATGCTTGAACTCGCAACCCGTGCCTATCGTAAAGGTGAAGCCAGTCGGGTCCGTGAGTTGAATGAGATGGACAAAGTCATCGATGATCTCAACTTACAGGTGATCAAGCAATATATCGGAAGTCTACCGACGATGACGGTCGGAACGAACGATGTTTATGAGTTTGCAAACATCGCCCGCTATCTCGAACGGATGGGCGACCATGTGACCAATTTCGGGGAACATTTGATTTTTCTCGAAAAAGGGAAGCATTATGATTTAAATCAGTGATAAAAGTGGTAAAGAACAACAGGTCTGTTGTTCTTTACTTTTTTTTGTGCAGGAATTCACTGAAAAAGAACGAATACGTAAAGCATATGGATTTTTTTTTGGAAGGGAGCCAGACATAAATGGAAGAGAAAATCGTATCCTTGAAACAACAAGGGCTTACGTTAAAACAGATTGCAGAACAATTAGACATGCCAGTCGGAAAAGTCCAGTACGCATGGCGTAAATGGCGTTCCCAGAACGGTGAGGTCACCAAGCCGACAACCGCTCCTAAAAAATCTTCTAATGAAGGGAAGGATAGAATGAAACGAAACGAGAAAAAAGCTCCAACAGTGGGGCAGGTCGCCTCGACACTCCATCACGAAGAGCCGAAGCAGTCACCGCTCCTTGAAACAGGTCCAGACGGTTTTTGGAAGCTTCCAGACCGCTACGATGTCGACCTCATGCACGCGGTCGTCCAATCCCCGAACGCGGTCTATGTTTTTTGGGAAGTGTCAGACGCTGTGAAAGAGACGCTGACGATGCAGTTCATGCGGCCGTGGGAAGATTTGCCGAAGGCGTTCCGCATCTTAGACATCACACTGCTCGATTACACATCTGGTCATGCGAACCGGTCTTATACGTTCGAGTTGCCGGAAATGACGAACAGCTGGTTCGTCCGTCCGCTCGACCCGAACACGACGTACGTCTTCGAATTCGGGATTCGGACGATGGAAGGCGAATTTCTTCCGCTCGTCGCCTCGATGCCGATTGATACGCCGCGGAACGAACCGGCAGGAGTCGGACGTTTTGCCGAGCCGGTCAGACGTTGGCAATTCGGTGAAGTCGAGTCACCAGAACTACTCGATACGTTACCAAAATATTCTGCATACCGCTGCGTACGCTGAGGAGGACACACTATGAAACCAGGTTATTTTTCACTCGTCCTACATGCCCATCTTCCGTACGTGAGGCATGAAGAGAAACACCGGCTAGAAGAACGCTGGGTATATGAAGCCATCTCGGAGACATACATCCCGATTCTGTGGCAAGTCGATCGACTTCAACGGCCGCTGCATTGGACGGTCAGTATCTCTCCGCCCGTCATCGAAATGCTCGCCGACCCACTCGTCCAAGATCGCTATCTCGGGCATTTAGATGAGATGCTTGAACTGATCTCAATCGAACTGGCTGAGGGTCGGAGCGAACAAGAAGTCGAGACGCTTCATTTTTACGAACGCCGTTATCAAGACTTGAAGAACACGTTCCTCCATTGGGAGAAAAATTTGAACCATGCGTTCCGTACATATCGTGAGCAAGGCTTCATCGATATGGTCACATGTACGGCGACACACGGTTTCAACCCGCATCTGTTCACCGATCAGGCGGCACGGGCCGAGATTCGGACTGGATTGAACTGCTTCGAGCGGCATTACGGCTTCCGTCCGACCGGCATTTGGTTACCGGAATGTGCGTATACGCCAGGAGTCGACCGCATCCTCTATGAGGAAGGGATTCGCTACACGTTCGTCGATGAGCACGCGTTGCTCGAAGCCGACCCGACGCCGGACAAAGGCATCGGTGCGCCTGTCTATTCGCCGCACGGAGTCGCTTTATTCCCACGTGATCAAATCATCTCCGGGAAGATTTGGAGTTCGATGATCGGTTATCCGGGGCATCCGGACTATCGCGAGTTTTATCGCGATCTCGCCTACGACCGGGACTGGGAATACATTCAAGCGTTCATGCATCCAGAGGGCATCCGCTTCGACACAGGTCTGAAGATGCATCGCATCACGGGCGACAGCGACGAAAAAGACTTTTACGTCCGCGGATGGGCCGAACATCAAATCGATAATCACGCGACCGATTTCGCCGAGACGCTCGCGGCGCATTTAGAAGCGCACGGTGGACAAACGTTCCCGCCGTTCCTCGTCACGGCACCGTTTGACGCCGAACTGTTCGGCCATTGGTGGTTTGAGGGCCCTGAATTTTTAGGGCAAGTCGCAGAGCGACTAGAGGCATACGGGATTGAGACGATCACGCCGGCACTCTTCCTCGAGCGTCATTTCCAAGACCTGCAAACAGTACAAGTTTCGATGAACACGTGGGGCCGGAAAGGTTACGGCGATGTGTGGATCAACGAACGCAACGAATGGATGCTCAGACATTTGCACACGATGGAGACGCAACTCGTCAAAGACGTGGCCGACTATCGGAACACCTCGCCACTCGCCGACCGGGCTTTAAGACAGCTCATTCGTCATTATGTGCTCTCAGTCTCGAGCGATTGGGCGTTTATCTTGGACGGCCAGACGACGGCGCAATACGCCGCCGAACGTTTCCGGGAACATACCCGTCTGTTTGCCGAACTCGAAACGGCGCTCTACGAAGGCAAGCTATCGGATCGCTTGCTAGACGAGCACTACACGGTCTATCCGTTCTTGGACGACGTTGACATTGATATTGATACGTTCCTATCTCCACACGACTATTATGTGACGCAGGAGCGTGGCGAAGAAGGTGAGGTCATTCTCGTCCTCACGCCAGAATATACAGGCAATATCGTGGGCGACCTCGGTCACCGCGTCGTCGCTGAAGTCGAGGCACGAGCGGCTGACGGGGAGACCGTTTACGTCCTCACGCCGCACAGTGAAGGACTGCCTGAATACGAGCGCCACAATCGCGTGCACGTGTACCGGGTCCCACTCACGAGTCCGTTTCTAGAGCATGTCATGAACCAAATCGCTGCTCAGAACGTCGCCTACGTGAAACTCGTCCAACAGTTACAGACGATGGTCAACTTCAAAGCGGTCCATCATTTTGATTGGATGACGATTCCAGCGGCACGTTCACTTGCGAAGTCACTAGATGTTCCGTTATACTCAACTATGTTGTCATTTGAAACGACCCGCAACCCGCACGGGCACGGTGGCCTGTTCGATGCGATCCATCGCATTGAGAACGGCGTCCTCTCGGAAGCTGATACGGTTTATGTCGGTGAACAGCTCTCGATCGAGGAGCTCGCGACGCGGTATGTGATCGGCGATAACGTAAAAACGTGCCTACCGCTCGACGCGTCACCGTACGGGCAGAAACGTTTGAAAAAGAACGTGAAATAACCTTGCTTTTTCAAAAAAAACTTGGTAGGATAATTGAGTATGCTTAGACTGTAAAGCAAAAGCACTTGATACAACATTAGTAAGATGGGAGTGAAAGATATGCGCGTTAAAATCACACTAGCTTGCACAGAAACAGGCGATCGCACGTACATCACGAAGAAAAACAAACGTAACAACCCAGAGCGCCTCGAATTGCGCAAATACAACCCACGTCTCCGTCGTCACACGCTTTACCGCGAAGTGAAATAATTGAGACCGGCCGTCACTCATGTGGCGGCCTTTTTTTTCGATAGGAGGAATAACAAATGACAGCTAAACATGAGCTCCGAAAAGCGGTTCATGTGAATATTCGCGTGCTCACCGATCGTGACGAGCGTGATGAAGCGATCCTACATACCGTGGCGTCACTTCCTGAGTGGCAACAAGCGCATACGGTCGCACTCACATTGTCACTCGACCTTGAAGTGAATACGCGTCCGCTCATCGATACAGCTTTAAAAGCAGGAAAATCGGTGTTAGTGCCGAAAGTAACGAAACAGGGGCTCACGTTCCACGAAATCAGGACGTTCAGCGACCTCGAGCCGGGGGTAATGGGTATTCTCGAGCCGACGACCGCGGAAACCGACCTCGACATCGATGTCTGTATCGTCCCAGGCCGTGTCTTTGACCGTTCTGGATATCGGATCGGTTGGGGCGGGGGTTATTACGACCGTTTCTTAGCGACATATCGCGGTGCGACGATCGCGCTCGCCTACGACGTACAAGTGCTCGACGAAATACCGATCGAACCACACGACATACCTGTCGAACTGATCGTGACAGAAAGGGAAATGATTCGATGCTCTCAATCGTCCTCGTAACTTGTCTAGTTGCACTGGCCGGATATCGTCTCCGGTCGTTGACGTTCTCTGGGGCGATCTTGACGATCGTGACAGGGACGGTCATCGGGTTTGGTTTTGGCTGGTTCGGGCTGTACTTGCTCGGTGTGTTCTTTTCGACGTCCTCGCTCGCTTCAAAATATCGCGCCCGCGACAAGGCGTCGGTCGATGACATCGTCGAAAAATCCGGACCGCGTGACTTCGTGCAAGTGCTTGCGAACGGAGGAATCGCTATGCTCACCGCCGTCGGAATGGCGATGACTTCGAACGAGGCGTGGCTATTCGCTTACGTCGTTTCAATCGCGGCGGCGACGAGTGACACGTGGGGGTCGGAGTTCGGCGTCCTCGCATCGCGCCGACCGCGCTCTATTTTGACATTGCGTGAAGTTGAACCGGGGACGAGCGGTGGGGTGTCACCGTTCGGTACGCTCATGTCCGTCGCCGGCGCGACGATCATCGTCTTGGCATCGCTCCCGTTCTTAAACATAACGATGGGCACGCTATTTCTATTGATTGCGCTCGGTCTGAGCGGCAGCGTCGTCGATACGTTGCTCGGTGCGACCGTGCAACGTAAGTATCGCTGTCGGACGTGCCGAAAACTGACGGAGAAAAAGCTGCATCACGGTGAAGCGACCGACTATGTATCTGGATGGCGCTTTCTCGGCAACGACGCCGTTAATTTCTTGGCGATTGCCTCCGCGGCAGCGATTGGTTTTCTTGTTTTCGCCTAAGGGTAGTACAGAGAATGAGGATGTTTCAAACGAATGTGAATTTTGTCACAATATTGCCAAACTGAAAACGGTTTCTCTTGTATTGACTGTTTGTGAATGATGTTACAATCTAGGTGTAACAGACAAAACAAAAACATGAAACAGATTGTTTGAAGGGTGGAAAAACAACATGGAAACATTAAATCATGCAAAAGTAACACGGGTCGCTCTCGTCGGGGCCGGAGCGGTCGGTGCAAGCTTCGCGTATCAATTGACGACAGCGAGCCTATGTGAAGAACTCGTCATCATCGACATCAACAAGGCGAAGGCAGAAGGCGAAGCGATGGACTTGAACCACGGCGTCTCGTTCGCTTCGTCACCGATGCGCGTCTGGGCTGGAGATTACACGGACTGCGGTGCTGCAGATATCGTCGTCATCACGGCCGGCGCTCCTCAAAAACCAGGTGAGACACGTCTCGACCTCGTTGAGAAAAATGCGAAAATCATGAAATCGATGATCACTGAAATCATGGCTTCTGGCTTCGACGGTATCATCATCCTCGCATCAAACCCGGTCGATATCATGACACACTTGGCTTGGAAATACTCGGGTCTTCCGAAACATCGCGTCTTCGGTTCAGGGACTGTACTCGATACGTCACGCCTCCGCTACATGCTAGGTGATTACTTCAACGTCGATCCGCGCAACTGCCACGCTTACATCATGGGTGAGCATGGCGATACCGAGTTCGCGGCGTGGAGCAACGCCCGGATTTACGGCAAATCGGTCGAACAGTTGCTCGAAGAGAACGACGAGTATACGTGGGAAGACCTTGAAGACATCTACGTCAACGTTCGTGACGCTGCGTACCACATCATCGAACGTAAAGGCGCGACGTACTATGCGATCGGTCTCGGCTTGCTTCGTCTCGTCAAAGCGGTGCTCCGTAACGAGAACACGCTGCTCACGGTCGGTGCCTACTTGGACGGAGAGTACGGCTTGAACGATATTCATATCGGTGTGCCGGCAATCATCAACCGCCAAGGCGTGCGTCAAGTCGTCGAAATCGAATTATCAGAAGAAGAGAAGCAGAAAATGCTCCATTCGGCAGACGTGTTGTTGAAAACGATGCAACCTGTTTTATAATATATTCGCGATATAGACGTAGTCGGCGTATGCCGGCTACGTTTTTTATGTGTTGGTACGGACGCCGGACAGATTCAGAAAGCGCCAACTTTTGTCGTCATGATCGAATTGGATTACAATTAAGACAGAAGGAAAGGAGGGGATTCAGTTGACGCAACCGGGATGTTTTTGGGAAGACATTTACCATGCGGTCGAGGCGGGCGGTCGGGTCGAAGGTATACTCGAGCCTTCGCGCGCGCTGCTATTGTTCGACACGAAAGCTGGAGACCTCTATCACCTGTACATAAAGACGGATAAGGCGTGGGCAAACCATGTCGCGATCGAGATCGAGGCGGTCATGAGCTCGTTCCGACTCGCACGACTCGGGCGTGCGAAGCTTCACGTTCATATATACGGCGACCCTCTCGTCGATGAGGAGCGACTTGAGACGTTGTCGTTCCAAGTCGCGGCCAAGGTGAGACTCGACAGGCACGCGTGTGGCGATGACCAAGATGAGACCCGGTTTCGGTCGCTCGCGCTCGCGCTCGATAAACAGCGAAAAGCCGAACTGAAGAAGCGATTCTCATTCGGTGAACCGCAACTCGTCTATGCGCTCATGATGTTGACGTTTGTCGTCATGTGGTTCGCCGAATCGCTCGGCTCGACGCTCGATCCGAACACGCTCATCCGATTCGGCGCCAAAGTCAATCCGCTCATCGACGATGGCGAATGGTGGCGCCTCGTCACACCGATGTTCCTTCATATCGGCTGGTTTCATTTTGCGATCAACATGTTCGCGCTCTGGTCGCTCGGCCCGCTCGTCGAACGCATGTATGGGTCACCGAGGTTCTTGACGATCTATCTGTTGGCGGGCGTCATCGCGTCGACCGCCTCCTACGCGTTCAGTGAGGCGATTTCGGCCGGAGCGTCCGGCGCATTGTTCGGTCTCGTCGGCGCACTGCTCTATTTCGGACTGCGTGACCGCTCGCTGTTCATGAAGACGCTCGGCCCATCGTTGTTTATTATGTTAGGATTAAACGTAGGGCTCGCCTTCGTCCTCGGTGCCAGTTTGGACCACTCGGCCCATGCCGGGGGCCTCATCGGTGGATTTTTGATGGCGGGCGTGGTCGGATTACCTGACGAGACAACAAAAAAATGGCGCCTGTTGTTCACGGCGCTGGCAGTTTTATTGACCGGGACACTATATTGGCTCGGATATCATCGATGACAAAGGAGTAACAACATGATTGATACGTTAAAACGATTAGTAGAGATCCCGAGTCCTTCTGGAATGACGCACGAAGCAGTCAGTTACGTCGAACGTGAGCTCACGGACCTCGGGGTTGAGACGAGCCGGTTGAGAAAAGGTGCATTGTTGGCCAAGTTTCCTGGACAAAGCGGCCCGGCCCGTCTTTTGACCGCCCACGTCGATACGCTCGGTGCGATGGTGAAGGAAGTGTTGCCGAGCGGACGCTTGCGGCTGACGCAAGTCGGCGGTTACGCTTGGACCGCGATCGAGGGTGAGAACTGTCTCGTCCATCGCGAAGCGGGCGAGGCAGTGGACGGGACGATCCTCGTTCATCAATCGAGTGTGCACGTCTATAAAGACGCGAACAGTGCCGAGCGGACGGCGGCGAACATTGAAGTACGTCTAGATGCCGACGTTCATACGGCGGACGACGTCCGAGCGTTAGGCATCGAAGTCGGGGACTTCGTCTCGTTCGATCCCCGTTTCAAACAGACGGAGACGGGTTATATTAAATCGCGTCATCTTGACGACAAGGCGTCGGTCGCCATCCTGCTCGATTTGGCGCGTGACTTGGTCAAAGCGGACTTGCCGCATACGGTCTACTATTTAATTTCGAACTATGAAGAGGTCGGTTTTGGCGGGAACGCCGGGATCCCGGACGAAGTTGACGAGTACATCGCAGTTGATATGGGGGCGCTCGGGGACGGGCAACACTCGGACGAGTACACGGTATCGATCTGTGCCAAAGATTCTTCAGGGCCGTACGACCTCGAGTTGCGTCGTCAGTTCACGAAGCTTTGCCGCGACCACGACATTCCGTTCAAAGTCGACATTTATCCGTTCTACGGTTCGGACGCATCAGCTGCGATCCGGGCCGGCTATGACGTAAGACATGCGCTCATTGGTCCTGGGATCGAGTCGAGCCACAGCTATGAGCGGACGCACCAAACATCGCTCGAGGCGACACGAGCGTTGCTGTATCGCTACGTATTGACCGCGATGGGGGAATAATAATGAGAAACTTTTATGACGTGCAACAGTTTTTAAAATCGTTTGGCACGATTATTTATATCGGAGAGCGTGACGCCGAGATCGGTCTCATGATGATGGAGTTAGACGAATTGAACGCTGGTGGGATGATCGAACAGCGCGAGTATGACACGGCAAAGATTATTTTGACGCATGAACTAAAAAATTCAATAGATTGACAGAAAAACCTCTTGTGCAAATGTTTGCACAAGAGGTTTTATAGTGTAGACTATTGAATGAAAGCGATTTATTTGAGACGAGGAGTGGAATGCATGAAGTGGTTATTAGGAATCGACATCGGTGGGACGACGGTGAAAATGGCCGTCCTAGACATGAACGGGATCATTTCAGACAAGTGGGAGATCAAGACGGACATTCGTGATAATGGGGTACATATCCCGACAGATATCGCCGCCTCGTTTGAAGCGTATCTTCAGCAATCCGGAAAAGCGAAGCATGATTTTGCGGGTGCGGGAATCGGAGCTCCGGGATTTATCAATTTCTCAGAAGGTGTCGTCGAGTACTCGCCGAACATCGGATGGAAGAACTTTGAGCTCGTCGGGGAATTCGAGAAAGCAGTCGGATTGCCGGCCGTGCTCGAGAATGATGCGAACGCGGCCGCGCTAGGGGAGATGTGGAAAGGCGCCGGTGAAGGAGCGTCTGAACTGCTCGCGATCACACTCGGTACGGGTGTCGGCGGCGGTGTCATCACGAACGGGAACATCGTCCATGGGGCGGCCGGCATGGCTGGTGAGATCGGACATATCACGGTCGAGCGCGACGAGGCGAAAGCGGTCATGTGTGGATGTGGGCGCAAAGGCTGCATCGAGACGATCGCCTCAGCAACCGGCATCGCCCGTCTCGCCTTACAAAAGCGTAAAGGGAGAACGACGTCATTGAACGAGTTAGGTGAAGTGACGGCTCGTGATGTGTTTGAAGCCTATAAAGCGAAAGACGAGGTCGCGACAGAAGTCGTTGAAGAGATGACGGAATATCTCGGGCTGACGATTTCAAACATCGCCAACACGTTGAACCCTAAAATGATCGTAATCGGCGGCGGCGTCTCAAAAGCGAGACAAGCTTTGCTCGAGCCGCTCGATGAACAATTTAAGCGGTTTGCCCTTGAACGGGTATATACGTCGACGACGTTCAAAATTGCCGAACTCGAGAATGACGCCGGGGTCATCGGCTGCGCTTGGCTGGCACGAAAACATTTTTTGCCGACTAGAGTCTAACCTGTAAAGCACACATGCGATCTCGCATGTGTGCTTTTGACGTACAAAGGGAATTGTAAAGGTGTGGTTGATTTTTTGTTAAAAAAGGGGTAAGATTTGGACTTGATACTGGACTGTTACCGTTAGTGAAATAGATAACAAGCCAACTACATGTTATTGAACTTATTCATGGCGCATCCTGCTTGAGGACGTCTTAAAACTGAAAAGAGGAGGAGGCCGTCAGATGAAGTCATCTCAAAGCTTATCGAAGCTGACTATGCGACTGAATGAAACGGTCCGCGCTTCGTTTCAAGAATATCGGTTATTTTGGATATTTAGTTTATTACTTTGGACGAAGACGTACGTAGTTTACCAATTTTTCTTTAACATCCCGATTGAAAACACAGCTCAAGCATTCATCTTGTTGATCAGTCCGATCAGCTCGACCTTGTTCTTGTTCGCTTTTAGTTTCTTCTTTAAAGGAAATAAGCAAAAGTGGGTGCTGTACACCCTTTATGCGGTCGCCTCGTTCCTGTTGTTCGCGGACGCTGTCTACTACCGCGAGTTTACGGACTACTTGACGATGCCTGTCATTTTGCAACCGTCAAACATGGAGACGCTGTCGACTTCATTCATATCACTGCTTGAATGGAAAGACTTGATCATTCTTGGGGACGTGCTCGTCTTGCCGTTCGTACTATGGAAGATCAATACGTTGCAAACCGCCGCGTCTCACCGCCGGGCGCTCATCACGTTCGTGGCAGCTGTCGCCGTGTTCTTGTTCAACTTGTCGCTTGCTGAGACGGAACGCCCTGAACTGTTGACGCGTTCGTTCGACCGTGAGCTGCTCGTCAAAAAC
Source organism: Exiguobacterium sp. s142 (assembly GCF_018618455.1). Lineage (NCBI taxonomy): Bacteria > Bacillati > Bacillota > Bacilli > Caryophanales > Exiguobacterium > Exiguobacterium sp. s142. The sequence goes on from NZ_JACSMB010000014.1 coordinate 19,295, forward strand.
ATCGGGACGTTCAACTTCCACGTCTATGACGCGATGCTTCAAACGAAGACGTCCGCGCAGAAAGCGATGGCCGATGGGTCGGAGTTAGCCAAGATTGAAAAGTATACCCGCCAAAACTATGCGGCGCCGAATCCGGATTTGTTCGGAAAATATAAAGGCAAAAACGTGGTCGTCGTCTCGCTCGAGTCGACACAAAACTTCACGCACAATATGAAAGCCGCGAACGGCGAGTATATCACGCCGAACTTGAACAAGCTGATCGAAGAGTCCCATTACTGGCCAAACTATTACCATACGGTCGGGCAAGGGAAAACGTCAGACGCCGAGTTCGCCCTCGATAATTCGCTGTATGGCCTGCCACGTGGAGCCGTTTACTTCACGAACGCCGATAATGAGTACCAAGCTCTTCCTGAACTGATCAAAGAAGAGAACTATTATTCAGCCGTGTTCCATGCGAACAACAAATCGTTTTGGAACCGCGATTTGATGTACAAGAACACCGGCGTCGACATGTTCTATGATGAGAAGAGTTACGACCTTGGGAATCCTGAGGACATGACGGAGTGGGGCTTGTTGGACGATAGTTTCTTTGAACAATCGATTCCGATGCTCGAGGAACTCCCGCAACCGTTCTATGCGAAGTTCATCACGCTCACGAACCATTTCCCGTATACGATGCCGAGCGAGGATTACGAACTCGTGCCGAAATTCGAGACGAACTCGACGACGCTTAACAACTTCCCGCAGGCACTCGCTTACCAAGACTATGCGCTTGGCCTGTTCATCGACCAACTGAAACAGAACGGGATGTGGGAAGATACGATTTTCGTTGTGTACGGTGACCACTACGGCATTTCGACAAACCATAACGACGCGGTGGCCGGCTTGCTCGGTAAAGAAGAGTTGACGCCGTATGATGTGGCGAAACTTCAACAAGTACCGTTCGCCATCCATTTGCCGGGCCAAGAAACAGGCGAAGTCCATGAGACGATCGGAAGTCATATCGACATGAAGCCGACGCTCCTGCACTTGCTCGGCATCGATACGTCGGACTTGGTCGGGTTCGGGAACGACTTGTTCGCTGAAGACCGCAACAGTCGCGCCATCTTCCGAGACGGCACAGTCGTCACGGACGATTACGTGTGGACGCAATCGATGTGTTACGATGCGACGACTGGAGAAGCGGTTGAAGATACGACACTTTGCGGACCGGTCACGGAAGAAGCCGAAAAAATCCTGCAAATGAACGATGACTTGATCTATTCGGATTTGCTTCGCTTTAAAGAACAAACCGATTAATAATCAAGAGCCTAGCGCTGACCGTTAAACGTCAGCGCTTTTTTTACGGAATAAAAAAAGACGACCGCAGTCGTCTTCGTGGTAAGTCAACATTAACCTGGGATTCCACCGAAAATCAATGTTGCGACGCCAAAGAATCCAAAGACGAGCGCGGTGATTCCGGCAAACGCAAGTGGAAAGAATTGGCGTTTTTTGAATGAACGGGCCATCCCCCAAAGTGCAACGAGTGCTACGATGAGTGAAATCCATCCAAATGGCTCATACAAATGCATGACGAGTTCCCCCTTTATTATACGTCATGAAATTCATAAAAATTTCACTGAAATATCACTATTATTTTATCCGAAATAACACACGCTGTCGAGCAAAGGTTGCCACCGCTACAATTTTGCCACAATATCGTTTAGAATGGTTGTGGAGGTGTTCTAGATGAATATTGTAAAAATCACATCGGGCCTTGCCCAAGAGAACGGATACGTGCTCGAACAAGACGGAACGGTCGTTATCGTCGACCCGGGCACGGACGACCCGAAATTCTTTGAGGCGGTGGAACGTTTCGGCGGATTGAACGCCATTTTGTTGACGCATGCCCACTTTGACCATATCGGCGGCATCGATGCGCTGCGCGATCGCTATCCGGTGCCGGTCTATGTTCATGAAGCCGAGCGGTCATGGCTCGCCGACGGTGAAAAGAACGGGGCGGCAAAGTTCCATCTGCCCCACTCATCGATGCGACCGGCCGAACGAACTTATCAAGGTAAGAAGCTAGAGATTGGTGCGTTTACAATCGAGTTGCATCACACGCCGGGTCATTCACCGGGGAGTGTCACCTTGCACATCCCGAGCGAACGTGTTGCCTTTTGCGGGGACTTGATCTTCAAACAATCGGTCGGCCGGACCGATCTATTCGGCGGCGACCAATCGACGCTCCTCGGATCGATCGATCGGATGCGTCAATTATTGCCGGCCGAGACGGTGCTCTATTCAGGTCACGGACCGAAGACGACACTCGAAGCTGAAATTCGTTCAAATCCATTTTTTGAACGGTGAACATAAAAAAAGATTGTCTCAACGAGAGACAATCTTTTTTTACATTTGGAAGTTACTCCAATACGTGAAGACGACGAAGAAAACAGTCAAGTAAGCGCCGAACACGTATACATACGTTTTTTCAGTCAGTTTCAAGTAGCCTAGTGCGACAAAGAAAATTGTTTGAGCTAAAAAGACAAGACCCATTACGACGAAGTCACCAGTATGTTCGCTACTGCTTTGATCTCCACCGAGTGCGCCCACGAAAGCCAGCGCCGCGATCAACCCAGTCCAAAAGCCTAGGACACGGAACATTCTCGCCATGTTAATCCCCCCATACGTACATTATTCCATTCTCATTCACTATTTTACCAACACATTCAGAAAAATGCTATGAAAACGTGTGAATTGAGCAAAATAATCGTGAAAAATATGTGAAATCGATATGTTATATAAAGTTGTACAAAAATTCAAAAAAGGTTGTACAAACTATGTACAAAAAGCGGAATAGGTTGTATAATCAACTTACAAACATTGAACGGAACAGGTTGTCAAATAAAAGGAGGCGCTGAAAGTGGCAAGTGAACTTATGTTTTATACGTATCCAAGCTGTACGTCGTGTCGAAAAACGAAAGCGTTTTTACAAGAGCAACAACTTGATGTGAACGAACGCCATATTTTCCGAGACGCTCCGACGGTAGACGAACTCTTGACGCTACTTGCACTTAGCGAAGACGGAGTCGATTCACTCTTAGCAACGAGAAGTCAAGCGTTCAAACAGCTCAACGTTGACGTCGATGAATTGAAACTGAGCGAATTGCTGAAGTTGATGAGCGAAAATCCGAAGCTGTTGAAACGCCCGATTTTGACAGACGGTAAAGAAGTCATTGTCGGCTACGACAAGGCATCAATCGAGACGTATGCCCGCCGCCATGATTTGACTTCGGTAAACGTTTCATAAGACAAGTCCACTTTCCTAAGAGTGGGCTTTTTTTTATGCTCATTTATGAGGTGGGGACAATGAAACTGGTGATTGATCGATTGATTAAAGCGGCGCGACGGCTCGAGGCGAGCGATGTCCATTTCATGCCAGGCAAAGACGCCGTTATCGCACAGGCGCGTCACGGGACGTCGATCACAAAGCTTGAGACGATACCACGTCCAGACTACGAACGGCTCACATTACATATGAAATATTGGTGTTCGCTCGCTGAAACGGATCATCGGGTTCCGCAATCCGGGATATATGATCGAAACGAAGAAATGATCAGGGTCACGTTTTTGCCGTCATTTACTGATGTGCTCATGTCATGGCGTCTGCCGAACGTCTCGTTCCAACTTCAAGAGTTGTTATCTGAAGTAGATGTGTTGCGTTTTCAAGGCATGGCTGAGCTGCGGCACGGCTTGTTTTTAATCGGTGGCGCGACGGGGGCCGGAAAAACGACAGTCCTCTATGCTTTTCTTGAAAGTTTGAAGAACCACCGGATCGTGACGATCGAAAACCCTCCCGAACAGCAATTGACGGGTGTGATCCAGCTCGAGGTGAATGTATTGGCAGGACTGGATCATAGACGTTTGTTGAAAGAAACGTTGCGAGCCGACCCGGATATCATCGTTGTCGGGGAGGTGCGGACGAGTGAAGAACTGCTTGTCGCGCATGATGCGGCACTGAGCGGACATTTGACGATCGCGACGTTTCATACGGCGAGTATCGAAGACGGTGAACGCCGTCTCGAACAGTTGATCGGCAAAGTAGAGGTGCCGCGCCATTGGTGTGTGTTGCAGCGGAGAGAGGAGGTGACTTGCTCATGGTCGATGTCCGTTCCAGTAGGGAGCTGAACACGATCCGGCGCTTCCTGCGACTGCAAGCACGAGGGGTCGGGTTGAAAAAGACGTTCGAGACGCTCGAGTTGCATGAGCGGGGGAAGCAAAAACAACTGATTCGTGCGATGCGGCAAAAGCTCGAGAGTGGTCTGGCACTCGCCGACGTATTCTCAGAACTCGTCACGGATGCCCGCATGCGAGACATGCTCGTCACGGCGGAACGGGGACATCATTTCATTGAAGGTCTAGAACAAGTGCTTGCCTTATCGATGATGCGTCGAGGCCTGCAGCAAGAGTTAAAACAACTGGCGAGGTATCCGCTCGTCATCTTGACGATGCTTTTAGGGCTTGGTGCCATTTATGCGCTGTACATCTTTCCGAAATTGCTCTCGATGGTGCAGGTCGACGATTTAGACGGAATCAGCGCCATCCTCTTGTCACGAAGTTTTTTCCCGGGCTTGTTCGTCGCGCTCGTTTTGACAGGTGGCTGGGGCTATTGGGTCGTGAAGCGAGGCCGGTCCGTCCCGATCCGATTCGTCGAGCGGGGAAGACGACTGTATATCACGTATTTGTTTGTCAGCGAACTGTCCTTACTGAGTGAAGGGCAAATTTCGGTTCGTCACGTCATCGAGCGTCTCTCTCACGGGGACGGGGAAGTGGCGCAAATCGCCCGGCGCATCCATGACCGGATGTCTGGTGGGATCGAGTTGGAGGCGGCGGCCCGAGAGGAACGTCTGCTCGATCATGAAGTCGTCAGCTTGTTCGGGGTCGGGACGGTGAGTGGAGACCTCGGATTGATTATGGCGTTACATCGAGACTTGATCTTTGAAGAGATGGAACTGTATTGGAAGCAACTGATCGCCAAGACGGAGCCGCTTTTGTACGGTTTCTTGACCATCATGGTGACGATGATGTTCTATACGATTTATTTGCCGGTCAAACTAATTATGGCCCAACTATGAGGAGGAGAATTATCGTGGCAAAACTCAAATCAGACTGTCAGGCAGAGCAAGGATTCACACTCGTTGAAATGGCGGCAGTGTTACTGATCATCTCGGTCTTGTTGCTGCTACTCGTCCCGTCTATGTCGGACGGGAAGTCACGGGCGGATAGCGTCAGCTGTGAAGGGAGCGTACGGATTGTCGAATCTGAAATCAATTTATACTATGCGGAACATAAGGCGTATCCAGAATCACTCGCCGTCATCAAACGTGCTTCGACCGAGAACCCGCTCGAATATAGCTGTCAGTCGATGACGTACACGTACACGCCGAGCACAGGTGCGTTGGCGCTGAAATGAGACAAGACGGCTATACGCTCGTCGAGATGGCTTGGGTACTCGTCGTCCTGTCGCTACTCCTTTTAGTGGCGACGCCTACCGTCCGTTCGATGGACCGGCTCGCGCTCATCGACTTCACGGAGGCGCTCGTCCAAGACATCGCCGAGGTCGGCCAGTATCCGTATGTGGCCGCCGACGAAAAATGTGTCCCGCGCTTGAGATGGTACATGAAAGAACGGCGGTATCACATCACGTGCGGGACGACGTCGATCACTTCAGGCGTCGTTCCCGACGGTGTCGAGATGAGCCTGCCGACAACAAACGAAATCGTCTTTTCAAAGTCGGCGGCGACGTATGCCGGGCAGTGGAAATTTTACACGGGCCAAGTCGCGGTCACGTTGAAGTTCAGGATGGGCACGTATGAGCCGGAGGTGATCCGTAGTGGGGGAGGATGAGCAAGGCGTCACGTTTTGGGAAGTTTGTTTAAGTCTAGCCCTCCTGCTCGGATGGGTCGGTGTGATTGCGCCGTTCGTTACGGCGGGTACGGAGCGGGTGGAGCGTCTCGAGGCGACGGTTCGGACTTATGAACGGCTTCAAGGGGAGGTGTTGCTCGATGCGGCCGATCCAAGCGGTGAAGTCGAAATTTGTGAACAAGACATATGTCTGCCGACACTCTGAGGGTGGCTTCACGTTGCTCGAGATGACGTTCACATTATTGTTGCTCCCCTTGTTCATCGGGCTGCTCGTCCACTTTTTAGCGCTCGGGGAGGCGTTTTACGAACAACCGCGCGGTCAAGTGAACACGACACCACAACTCATCGTCCGCAAACTGTTCGACAGTCGTGACTGTCAGGTGCAAGAAGGTAGACTCGTCGGTACGTACGTTCGACCCGATGAGACGACGTGGACGTGGACGCTCAAGCAGATCAATCGGAACTTAGTCATGGTAGGCGAAGAGGGAGGGAACTTGTTATTTATAAGAGGAATCGATGGTTATCGCGTCGAACCGTTAGGAAACGGCTACCGGATTCAGTGGACCGACTCGATCGGCCCGCGGGAGAAGTCCGTGATGTGCATGCGCTCGGGTTCTTCGTCATCTCTACGTTAGTCCTCTTGACGTGGCTATTAGCTGCAGCTTTGTTTTGGTATACTGATATCGAACGAAGCACGGAACGTCTGACGCTCGAAATTTTGGCGATTCGCTTCGAATCCCATCTCATGGTCGCCAAACATTCGTGCCAGACAGAAGCAGAGATCATCGTCAAACCGACCGGTACGATTTTCTGCCGACCGCTCGGGCCAGGTACGACGGAGGTCGAGATCCGGTTGAAGACGGGAGAAAAGCATAAAGAGGTGATTTATTTCGATGACTAGACCGTTTTACATCATCGGGTTTATGGGTACAGGTAAATCAAGCTTAAAACGATATCTTGAAAAATCGAATCATGTCATCGATTTGGATGAAGCGCTCGAACGGCATCTTGGGATGGGTTTACCTGCTTATTTCGCCCGACACGGTGAGAGTGCGTTTCGGGCCGAAGAGACGGCGATGCTTCGAAACGTTCATGCGGACTATATCGTGACAGGTGGCGGAATCGTCGAGCGCTCAGAAAATATCGAATGGATGCGGCGGCATGGGCGCATCGTTGCCCTTGAGTTGCCGTTCGAACTGTGTTGGGGGCGCATTAAAGACTCGGACCGCCCGCTCGTGCAACTTGGTAAAAGGAGCGTCGAGGCGCTATACGAGCGCAGGTGTCCGCTTTACGCTTACGCCGATGTGACAATCGACGCCTCATTGAGCTCGGAAGCGATTGCTTGTGAACTAGATCGGTTGAAGGAGGAAGACAGATGATTTGGATTAATCTTGGTATTATCGTGCTCGCACTCGTCGGGCTAGGTGGATACGGGTTTTTATTGTATCGGAACAAAATGAAGACCGATCTGCGCCGTGTGAAACGGTTGACGGAACGGTTTACGATTCGAATGAATGTGATTCAAGGCTTGGTCGGTGAGATCAAACAGCACATCGACACGGTCAACGCATCGGTGAAGCAAATGAAGGCTTATTCGGTTAAAGTGAAAGACGAATCGCTCGAACTGAAACAGGCAACGGTCGGCCTTACGAAGGAAATTAAGCGGACCGCCGGAATCGATCGTTCAGGCGTTTCCACTGAGACTGAAATATGAAATAATGAGGATGAAAACGTTTTCGTTTTCAATCCTCTTTATTTTTGCCCATTTTTGCTAGGCAGCGCGTCAAAAAATTGATAGAGTGGAATAGAAAACGAAATATTTCATCAAATGGATTACTTACGTTCGGGATTGGGGGATATTATGGAGAAGTTAACGTTGAAACGTACGCCTTTGTACGACCTGATTTCTACGAAGGCGAAGATGGTGGATTTTGCGGGGTTTGAGATGCCCATCATGTTCTCGTCAATCAAAGAAGAGCATCAAGCGGTTCGGGAGCGGGTTGGCATGTTCGATGTATCGCACATGGGGGAAATTCGGATTGAAGGTCCGGACGCGTTCGAAAACGTCCAACGTCTTGTGACGAATGACGTCTCGAAGCTGAATATCGGGCAAGCGCAATACAACTTGTTTTGTTTACCTGACGGCGGGGTCGTCGACGACCTGCTCGTCTATCGGCTCGATGAAGACGCGTATTGGCTCGTCGTCAACGCCTCGAATATTGAAAAAGACGTGGCCCACGTCCGTCGATACGTATCAGGGGACGTCACTGTGACCGATGAATCGGATGCGTATGGTCAAATCGCGATCCAAGGTCCGATTGCAGAAACAGTACTCGGACGAATCACGGACTTACCGCTACATGAGATCAAGTTCTTCCGGTTTTTGAGCGGCGACGTTGCCGGTGTGCCAGCAATCGTCTCGCGGAGTGGCTATACAGGTGAGGATGGGTTCGAAGTATACGCCCGGGCCGAAGATGTCGCGAAGATTTGGACTGCGCTCGAAGCAGAACAAGTGACGCCGTGCGGGCTCGGTTCACGTGACACGCTCCGTTTTGAAGCTTGTCTGCCGCTGTACGGGCATGAGTTAGACGAGACGGTGACGCCGTTCGAGGCCAACTTGAACTTTGCGGTCAAGCTCGATACCGACTTCGTCGGGAAAGATGCCCTCGTCAAACAAAAAGAAGATATTCCGCGCCGTTTGATCGGCTTGAAGCTACTCGGCCGCGGGATTGCCCGACAAGGTGCGCCCGTCTTGTTTGACGGCGAGACGATCGGCGTCGTCACGACGGGAACGATGCCGCCGACCGTTAACGAATCGATCGCTTGGGCCCGGATCGATCGCCGGTTTGTCGAACAATCAAACTTCATCGTCGAAGTTCGGGGCAAACAAATAGAAGCCGAACGTGTGCCGACACCGTTCTATAAACGTAAATGATACAGGGGGATTCAGAATGAACAGAATGGAATTTCGTTATTTACCGATGACCGAGCAAGACGAACGCGATATGCTCCAGACGATCGGTGTCGAATCGATCGAAGATTTGCTTGAAGATATCCCGGCCACGCTCCGGGAGACGGCATCGTTATCTGCCATCGGCGCTCCGCTCCCAGAAGTCGATCTTGTCCGCCACATGACGAAGCTTGCCGAGAAGAACCTTCACACGAAATCACATCCGAGTTTTCTAGGAGCCGGCATGTACGACCACTTGTCGCCAAGCGTCATGAACCATATGTTGCTCCGTTCTGAGTTTTACACGGCGTATACGCCGTATCAACCTGAAATTTCACAAGGTGAACTGCAAGCGATGTTCGAGTTCCAGACGATGATTTGTGAACTGACGGGGATGGACGTCGCCAACTCGTCGATGTATGACGGCATTACCGCACTCGCGGAAGCGACTTACCTCGCGAGCGCTCATACGAAGAAGAAACGTGTCATCGTCTCCGGTGCTGTTCACCCGGAAGCGAAAGACGTCATCCGCACATACGCGGATGGACCGGGACTTTCAGTTGAATATACGCATGTTGCGGCCGGCGTGACGGATTTGACGGACGTCGATTTGACGGACGCCTCGTGTCTCGTCGTTCAGTACCCGAACTTCTACGGTCGCGTCGAGGACTTGGCGACGCTCGCGAAAGCGGCCCATGATGCCGGTGCGCTCTTTGTCGTATCGAGCAACCCGCTCGCACTCGGTATTTTAGAGTCTCCTGGTGCGCTCGGGGCCGATATCACGGTCGGCGATGCCCAACCGTTCGGGATCCCACAAAGTTTCGGTGGTCCATCGTGTGGCTACTTCGCCGTCAAAAAGGCGCTCATGCGTAAACTGCCGGGTCGTCTCGTCGGTCAGACGGTCGACGAGGACGGGAAACGCGGCTTCGTCTTGACGCTACAGGCACGGGAACAGCATATCCGCCGCGATAAAGCGACATCGAACATCTGCTCGAACCAGGCGCTCAATGCGCTCGCCGCCTCGATCACGATGTCCGCGCTCGGGAAATATGGGATTCGTGACATGGCCGTCCGCAACATTCAAACGGCCCACTATATGAAAGAAGCACTGAAGTCGGCCGGTTACCCGATCATCGACGAAGGACCGATGTTCAACGAGTTCGTCGTCGATTTCGGTACCGATGCCGAAACCGTGTCACGCCGCTTGCTTGACAATGGCATCATCGGTGGATTGCCGCTCGGAACGTATGATGCTGATCGTCAAACACAGATGTTGCTATGTGCGACCGAACTGCGCACGAAAGAAGAGATTGACGGATTTATTGAAGTGGTTGGGGGGACGAACTGATGCAACACGAACAAACGCTCATTTTTGAAGTGTCACGTGCCGGACGGACCGGTTATAACTTGCCGACACCGACCGTGCCAGAAGTTGATATCGAGGCGCTGTTACCGGCGTCGATGATTCGTCAAGAGGCGGCCGAACTGCCGGAAGTGTCGGAACTAGATGTCGTTCGTCACTATACGTCGCTATCGACGCGGAACCACGGTGTCGATTCCGGCTTCTATCCGCTTGGATCATGTACGATGAAATACAACCCGAAAGTGAACGAAGATATGGCACGTCTGCCTGGGTTCGCCCACATCCACCCGCTCCAACCGATCGAATCGGTGCAAGGGGCGCTCGAGATGATGGTCGACCTTCAAGACCAGCTCGCTGAAATCACAGGGATGGACGAAGTGACGCTCCAACCGGCAGCCGGTGCCCACGGGGAATGGACCGGACTCATGTTGATCAAAGCGTTCCACCAGCATAACGGCGATATGAATCGGACGAAAGTACTCGTCCCGGACTCGGCGCACGGGACAAACCCGGCCTCGGCCGTCGTCGCCGGATTCGAGACGGTCACGGTCAAATCGGATGAGCGGGGACTTGTCGACCTCGCTGACTTAAAGGCGAAAGTTGGGGACGACACGGCAGCGCTCATGCTCACGAACCCGAACACGCTCGGTTTGTTCGAGGCGGACATCCTTGAAATTGCCAAAGTCGTCCATGAGGCAGGCGGTAAACTGTACTACGACGGGGCCAACTCGAACGCGATTCTAGGGATCGCCCGTCCTGGTGATATGGGCTTTGACGTCGTCCACTTGAACTTGCACAAGACGTTCACAGGGCCGCACGGCGGCGGCGGCCCGGGCTCGGGACCAGTCGGCGTCAAGCGTGACTTGATCCCGTACTTGCCGACACCGATCGTAAAAAGAGCGGACTCAGGCTTTACGCTCGATTACGATCGCCCACAGTCGATCGGACGCATCAAACCGTTCTATGGAAACTTCGGCATCAACGTACGCGCCTACAGCTACATTAAGACGATGGGCGCCGAAGGGCTGACGCGTGTCTCGCGCGAAGCAGTGTTGAACGCCAACTACATGTTCGCCCGTTTGAAGGACGCGTTCGATGTGCCGTACGACACGTACTGCAAGCACGAATTCGTCTTGTCGGGTAAACGTCAAAAAGCACTCGGTGTGCGTACGCTCGACATCGCCAAACGATTGCTCGACTTCGGATACCATCCGCCGACGATCTACTTCCCGCTCAACGTCGAGGAGTGCATCATGATCGAGCCGACCGAGACGGAATCGAAAGAGACGCTCGACGCGTTCTGTGACGCGATGCTCCAAATCGTCAAAGAGGCAGAAGAGAATCCGGAGATCGTTCAGACGGCGCCGCACACGACGGTCGTCAAACGACTCGACGAGACGCTCGCTGCCCGTAAGCCGGTATTGAAGTATGAGCGACGCCAACCATCGTCAATCAACTAAGCCAAAACCCGCTCGCAATTCGCGAGCGGGTTTTTGATTTGTGCCAAGATGAGGGGTTGTGACGATTGTATGAACTAAAAAATGTCTTAAATGTGAATAATTGAACAAGTGTGTGGACTTGAAACTATATAACTAGCAAACTAGTTATATAAGAGGAGGTGATGAAGATGGAATGGACTTTGAAAACAGACGAAGAACTTCGCGAATCCTTACGTATCTGTCAATTTGATGAGAGAGAGCTCGAGCGACAAGCCGCCTTCCATAAAGGACTGGCTGATCCAACTCGGTTAAAGATCGTCCGCCTGTTAGGCATAGCCCCGATGTGCTTATGTGAACTGTCGAGCGCGCTCGAGATGCCGAACTCTACGTTGACACATCACCTCCGTTTGCTAGAGCGTGGTGAAGTCATTCGCTCGACACGCTTGGGACGGAACACTGTTTTCCAATTGATAGAGAAAGAAGTGGGTGAACATGTTTGATCGGATTGGAGACTTTATCGCATACGACGTCCTTGATCTAAGTGGCCGTTTCGGTGAAGCTGTACAATTTTTCGTGATGGACGTCGTGAAGATAACCGTGCTGATGAGCATTATGATTTTTGTGATCGGATATATTCGCAGTTATTTCCCTGTAGAAAAAGTTCGCGACTATTTGAGTGGCAAGCGGAAAGTTGGCGGATATATTGGTGCCGCTGGTCTAGGCGTCTTGTCACCATACTGTTCCTGCTCGACGATCCCCTTTTTCATCGGGTTCGTGGAAGCGGGTATTCCGCTCGGGATGACGTTCACGTTTCTCATCACGTCACCGATTGTGAATGAAATTTCTATCGTCCTTCTCATCTCAATGTTCGGTTGGAAGATCGCGTTCTTATATGTATTTGCAGGAGTGATGGTCGCGTTGTTCGCTGGCCTGCTAATTGAAAAGTTACATCTTGAAAAGTATGTGCAAGACTACGTATATCAAATCAAAAGTCAACAAGTCGCGGTCACGATTGAATTATCACAAGCAGATCGTTTAGTGACAGCGCTCAATAGCGTCTATGAGACCGTGAAAAAAGTGGGACCTTATTTACTGATTGGGATTGCGATCGCGGCAGGGTTTCACGGGTTCATCCCGGCCGAGTTCATTATGCGTGTCGCAGGGGGAGATAACTGGTATGGCCCAATCGTTGGAACGTTGATCGGGGTTCCGCTCTATTCCAATGCAATCGGGACGTTGCCAGTCATCGAGGTGCTCGTAGGGAAAGGAATGGCGATCGGAACGGCTCTTGCGTTCATGATGTCGACCGTCGCTTTGTCTGTACCTGAAGGTCTATTGTTGAGCCGAGTGTTGAAGAAAGAGCTCGTCATCATTTTCTTCGTCATTGTGACGTTAGGGATCACGGTAATTGGTTACTTATTCAACTTTATACTATGAGGAGGAGTCGAACATGAACATAAAAATTTTAGGGACCGGGTGTCGCAATTGCAAAACGCTGGAGCAAAATGTCGTAGAAGCGCTACGATTAACTGGGAAGACGGCGACGGTTGAAAAAGTGACGGACATCGAGCAAATTATGTCATATGGAATTATGAGCACGCCTGGCCTTGTCGTCAATGAGGAAATCAAATCGGTAGGGAAAGTTTTAACACCGAAATCGATCGCTAAATTCTTTTGAACGTTCAATCAAATAAGCGTTGCCCCAACGAATGTTGGAGCAACGCTTATTTGTGAGGGTCAGTCTTTTTTGACTTTCCCTTTCCAGTTTTTAAATCCGCCTTCAAGCATATAGATGTCGGTGTAGCCATTTTTCATGAGCAGTTTGGCCGCCTGGTTCGTACGTGACTTGCCTTGGCAGTACATGAGGATCGGTTGATCTTTCCGTAGCTCTTTCATCCGAAGTTTCATCTGGCCGACCGGGATATTACGGGCCCCGATGATGTGGCCTCCCTTGTACTCGTTCGGTTCACGGACGTCGATCAATTGTCCTTTGCGGAGCGAAGCGCGAAATTCTTCTTGTTTCATTTTTTTCAAACCACGAGCCGGCATGAAGCGCCAGACGATATATGCGATGAGCGCAGCCCAGAGGATGATGACGAGGATTGTTTCGATTCCCATTGATGTTCTCCCTTTCTCTATTAAGTTTCACCAACATTCATTATAAAGAATTTAAGGTCATGAGACAATGATTGACTAGACGATTTGCCCGTTCTGCTTTCGGTTTTACACGGGTTACGCTAAAATGGAGACTGGAGAACGGAACATAAGGGGAGGCTACGCCCATGCCGACACCGAGTATGGAAGACTACTTAGAACGAATCTACTTACTGATGGTCGAGAAAGGATACGCTCGTGTATCTGATATCGCCGAACATTTAGGGGTGCATCCCTCCTCAGTCACGAAAATGGTGCAAAAGTTAGACCGGGAAGGTTATTTGGTATATGAAAAATACAGAGGCCTGATGTTGACGAATAAAGGGCAGAAAATCGGCAAGCGGCTCGTCGAGCGGCATACGATGCTCGAGTCGTTCCTACGGCTGATCGGGGTCGATGAAGCGCACGTCTATGAGGATGTTGAAGGCATCGAACATCATTTGAGCTCGAACACGCTCGACTGCATGACCCAATTCGTCGAATTCTTCGAAGACAAACCTGAGCTGATGGAGCAGTTTCGACAGTTTCAAGAACTGAATATGACACGGGATGAGTGAAATCGACCGCGATCCGATTGTTGAATCGGATGGTGGTCTTTTTTTAGGCATTCGAAGCGAAAGCCGAACATTAACATCGTTTTATTGAATTAAAGTCTATTTTTAGGGTGATTGTATGATAGAATGGTTGCTGGATAGATAAACGAGGGGGTGACGGCGAACAATCGCCGACAAATGAACATTCAAATCAAAGGGAAGTTATTTGATGAAGCACAGATTAAACAGCGCGTCGCTGAACTCGCGGAACAGATCGAACGTGATGCGGCCGGGACGCCGATCGTCCTCGTCCCCGTGTTAAAAGGGTCACTCGTGTTCGCCGCTGATTTGATGCGACAGATGAAAGGGAGCGTCCAACTGGACACGGTCGCGACTTCGTCTTACGGGAAAAAGTCGGTCTCGAGCGGTAACGTCCAACTTCGGAAAGACCTCGACCTCGACGTCGAAGGGAAATATGTCGTCATTATCGAGGACATCATCGATACCGGCCAAACGCTCAAGTTTTTGTGTCAGCATATGAAGTTGCATCAACCGGGAGAATTGAAAATTTGCACGTTGCTCGATAAACCGGCTCGTCGCCTCGTCCAACTTGACGCGGATTATGTCGGATTCGAGATTCCAGATGAGTTCGTCATCGGGTACGGCATCGACTACGCGGAACAATACCGCAACTTACCGTATATCGGATTTGTCGAGACAGACTAAAAGGAGCGCCTCTCGAGGCGCTCCTTTTACATGTTCGCTTTCTTTTTCTTCTTGCCCTTTTTCCCTTCGATGACGGTCAGGTGAGGGGCGTCGCTGCGATGGACGCTCGTGCGCTTCGATAGTTTGGTCACGTTCGAGCCTGGTTTGGTGTTCTTTTTCTTAGCGGCCGCTGCGGAAGGTTTGACTTTGGGGCTATTGCCCGGTCGCGCCATCCGTTTTTTCGACGCTTGCGCGGTCTTCCGGTAACGCACGTCCTCGGCCGAAATTTTAGGAGCCATGAAGACCCGGTAAATCACGTAAAAGATTAACCCGAAAATACCGATGAAGAGTAGCTGTCTGAACAATCGACCAGGGTCGGTCGCTAACATATGTCCGACTCCGATGAATCCTAAAATGAACACGATGGTCGCCGCGGTCGAGCCGATTCTTTGTCTGATCATGGTGTTTTCCTCCTCTTTATCCCTCTCTTTGGACGTCCGGTTGACCGAGTTCGGAACGTTCCCACGTCTCGAACGCTTCGATGGCGACGCGGATCTGTTCGTCGTTCGGTTCGCGCGTCGTTAATAGTTGCAATGAAAGTCCTGGTTTACCGAGCACGGATAAAAACCGATGCTCCCGGAAGCGATTGGTGAATTGCAGCACCTCGAACGAGATGCCGATGACGACCGGCAACAGCGCGATCCGGCTGACGAGCCGGACCCAAAGTGGGTCGATCGGGACGACCATATAGACGCCGATGCCGACAAAAACGGTGAACAGGATGAAGCTTGAACCACACCGATAGTGGAGGCGTGAGCTTGAACGGACGTTATCAACGGTGATCGGTCGTCCGGATTCGTAGCAGTTGATAACTTTATGCTCGGCGCCATGATATTGGAAGACGCGTCTGATGAGCGGGGTCAATGAAATCAAGTATAGGTAGCTGAGCAGTAATACTAGTTTAATTCCCCCTTCGAGCAGGTTTTGAATCACGTGACCGGACAGTGCGGGCACGTTTTGGAACATAGCGGCAAGGAGCGCCGGGGTGACGTTGAAGATCAATTTGCCGAAGATGTAAGAAATGACACCGACGATGGCGATCATGATGACCATGAGGATGTTTTGCTTCTGCTCTGGCTTCTCCGTGACGTCTTCGCTCGGGTCGACGTCATAGCGATCGCTCGCGAAGTTCATGTGGGCCGATCCGTTCTTTAACGACTCGTATAAAGCGACGATGCCGCGAAGGAACGGGACTTTTTTCAACGATTGGACCCACGGGACGAGGAGTCGAGGCTGTTTGAACGTCTCGATCGATCCGTCTTTACGCCGGATGGCCGAGGCGCTCTCGGTGCGTCCTTGGAACATGACGCCTTCGACGAGTGCTTGACCGCCGACGGGGATCAACTTTTTATTTTTCATAGGTTCTCCTCGATTCTGACAAGTATATAGTTGAATTATAACGTGATTCGATCGAAAAACGAAACCTCAGGTGACGCGATTATCGCTCTTCGCATAAATTTGTTACAATAAGAAAGACTTGACGAATGAGGGGGAAGGCTTGTGCATATACTTGTCTTGAACGGACCGAATTTGAACTTGCTAGGTAGACGGGAACCGGATGTGTACGGGGATGTCTCGCTGAAAGGCTTGACGGCAGAACTGTTGCTCGAAGCACCGGGAGATGTTCGTCTCACGTTCATCCAGTCCAATCATGAAGGTGAGCTGATCGATGCGCTGCATGAGGCGTATGATTACGCGGGCGTCATCTTGAACGCCGGGGCGTATACGCATACGTCGATTGCATTGCGGGACGCGATTGCCGCTATTTCAGCCCCGGTCGTCGAAGTACATATCTCGAACGTGCATGCCCGTGAGTCGTTTCGTCACGAATCGAAACTTGCCGGTGTCTGCCTCGGCGTCATCAGTGGCTTCGGATTGACGAGCTATACGCTCGCGTTGCATGCACTCATCGAACATTGGAGGAATCGACATGATTGAACGCGTCAACAAGCTACAAGCTCAGTTAGAAATGAACGGGATCGATGGATTGCTCGTGACGAAACGAGAGAACATTCGTTACTTGTCTGGGTTTACCGGGTCGAGTGGGGTCATTTTGATCACAGCGAAGGCGGCGAGTTTCATCACGGACTTCCGCTATACCGAGCAGGCAGCTAGCCAAGTAACCGGTTATGACATCATCGAGCTCGAAACATCGCTCATCAAGTCGGTGTCTGACATCGCGAGCCGAGAAGGGGTGAAGCGTCTCGGAATCGAACAAGATGACATGACGGTCGGGACGTATCGGACGTATGAAAAAGAGGTAGCGGCTGAACTGGTCGAGACGTCAGGGATCGTGGAAAAGCTGCGCTTGATTAAGGACGAGGCAGAGATTAAGATAATGAAGGAAGCTGCGGCGATTGCTGATGCGGCGTTTGCCCACATCCAGACGTTCATTCGCCCGGGACGCACTGAGAAAGAAGTCGCCAATGAGTTGGAGATGTTCATGCGCGGCCAAGGTGCGGATTCGTCTTCATTCGATATGATCGTCGCTTCTGGTCATCGTTCGGCATTGCCGCACGGTGTGGCCAGTGACAAAGTCATCGAAGCCGGTGAACTCGTGACGCTCGACTTCGGAGCGTACTACAAAGGGTACTGTTCGGATATTACGCGTACGCTCGCAGTCGGCGAGATCTCAGACAAATTGCGCGAGATTTATGACACGGTGTTGCGTGCCCAACTGGCAGGCGTGGAAGGGACTCGGGCCGGTATCACTGGCATCGAGGCTGACGCGTTGACGCGTGACGTCATCAAAGAAGCCGGGTACGGCGAGTACTTCGGCCACTCAACCGGTCACGGACTCGGAATGGAAGTACATGAGGCGCCAGGGTTGTCGTTCCGGTCTGACACGGTGCTCGAACCTGGGATGGTCGTCACAATCGAGCCTGGGATCTACATCGCCGGCATCGGTGGCTGCCGTATCGAGGATGATGTCGTCATCACGAAGGATGGAAATGTCCGTCTCACGCAGTCGCCAAAAGAGTTAATCACGATCGAGGCTTGAGTCTCAGCTCATTTTTAGGAGGAAATCACTATGGTATCAGTAAACGATTTAAAGACAGGGTTAACAGTCAAAACATCAGATGGTTCGATTTGGCAAGTCATCGAGTTCCAACACGTCAAACCAGGTAAAGGCGCAGCGTTCGTTCGTACGAAAATGCGCAACTTACGTTCTGGCGCGATTCAAGAGACGACGTTCCGGGGCGGCGAGCGGGTCGAACGCGCTCACATCGAACGTAAAAAAATGCAGTATTTGTATCCGATGGGCGACACGTACGTCTTCATGGATACGGAGTCGTATGAGCAGCTCGAATTGACGGGCGAGCAAGTGAAAGCGGCGCTTCCGTTCATGCTCGAGAACATGGAAGTGAGCATCGCTGATTATAACGGTGAGATCCTCGGGATCGAACTTCCGACGACGGTCGTCTTGACGATCACAGAAGCTGACCCAGGTGTTAAAGGGGATACGGCGTCGAACGTCAAAAAGAACGCTACGGTCGAAACTGGCCATATCATTCAAGTCCCGCTCTTCATCGAGCCAGGTGAAAAAGTGACGGTCGACACACGTACCGGCGACTTCATGGGACGTTATAACGGGTAATACGAGCAGTGTCCATTCAAACGAATGGGCACTTTTTTTGTCGTTGCATTCACTGGTCTGACCAGTTATAGTAGAGTAGAGATTAGTACCAGGTATAAATAGGGGGTTTATTTC
Source organism: Exiguobacterium sp. s142 (assembly GCF_018618455.1). NCBI lineage: Bacteria > Bacillati > Bacillota > Bacilli > Caryophanales > Exiguobacterium > Exiguobacterium sp. s142. The sequence goes on from NZ_JACSMB010000014.1 coordinate 38,115, forward strand.
ATGCAAATCGATCATATTAAAGAGCTGATTGAACTGCTCGACCAGACGTCTATCCATGAGATGGAGCTTGAGACGTCCGAGTTCAAACTGTCATTAAAAAAAGAAACGGCGCAGCAAATCGTCACGAGCACACCGCTTGCTCAACCGAGTACTGCTCCGTTATCTGCACCAGCCGTAGAAGAGAGCGAAGCGCCTCAAGCGGAAGTGAGCAACTTACGTACCATCACATCACCGATGGTCGGAACGTTTTATTCACGCCCGGCCCCGGATAAAGACTCGTACGTCAAAGTAGGCGACCGTGTCGAGACGGGTCAGGTCGTCTGTATATTAGAAGCGATGAAACTGTTCAACGATGTCGAGGCCGAAATCAGCGGGGAAGTCGTTGAAATCCTCGTCGCCGACGGCGATCTAGTCGAATATGGCCAAGCGCTCTTTAGCGTGAAGTGAGGGTGCTATGAAATTACTCATTGCAAACCGCGGCGAGATCGCGGTACGAATTATTCGGGCAGCCAAAGAAATGAATATCCCGACAGTCGCCGTCTTTTCGGAGGCAGATCGTGAGTCGTTGCACGTTCGTCTCGCGGACGAGGCGTATTGTATCGGGCCGAACCCGTCGAAAGACTCTTATTTGAATATCCCGAACATCTTGTCGGTCGCTTGTGCGGTCGATGCGACGATGATCCATCCTGGCTATGGATTTTTGGCAGAAAATGCCGAGTTCGCCGAGATGAGTGAAGCGTGCGGGATCCAGTTCGTCGGTCCGAGCAGCTATGCGATTCGGAAGATGGGCATTAAAGACGAAGCGAAACGGACGATGATCGAGTCAGGTGTTCCCGTCGTCCCGGGATCGAGCGGTGTCGTGACGGATGATGAGGCGATTGAACTCGCTCGAGAAATCGGTTATCCGGTCATCATCAAGGCGACGGCCGGAGGCGGCGGACGCGGGATTCGTGTCGCTTTCGACGAAGAAGAGCTCATCAAAGGACTCGTCGCGACCCGTAAAGAAGCGAAACAAGCTTTTGGGAACGGCGACGTCTATTTAGAGAAATATATCGAATCGTTCCGTCACGTCGAGGTGCAAGTGCTCGCTGACCAGTATGGGAACGTCATTCATTTAGGAGAACGGGACTGCACGATCCAACGCCGGATGCAGAAACTGATCGAGGAGGCCCCGTCGCCTGCGATCGACGAGGCGACGCGTCAAGCGATGGGAGAAGCGGCCGTCAAAGCGGCGAAAGCGATCCAATACTCGAGCGCTGGGACGATCGAATTTATTTACGTCCCTGAATCGAACGAGTTTTACTTTATGGAAATGAACACGCGAATCCAAGTCGAGCATCCGGTCACGGAGATGATCACCGGCTTTGATCTCGTCCAAGCGCAACTTGAAGTCGCGCTCGGGCATCCGCTCGCCATCTCACAGGCCGATATCGTCTTTAGCGGTCATTCGATCGAATGCCGCATTAACGCCGAAGACCCGTTCACCGACTTCCGTCCGATGGCCGGCAAGATCGATCAATATATCGTTCCAGGAGGAATGGGGGTACGGGTCGACAGCGGCCTGTTCGCAGGCGCCGTCATCCCGCCGTTTTATGACTCGATGGTGGCGAAGTTGATCGTCCACGCCCCGACGCGTGAAGAAGCGATCGCGAAGATGCTTCGTGCCCTTGACGAGTTCACAGTATCGGGCATTCATACGACGATCCCGTTCCATCAACAAGTTATGGCGCACGAACATTTTCGCAACGGTGCGTTCGACACGAAATTTGTCGAAAAAGAAATGATACTGACGAAATGAGTCGAACGAGGAAGCCCGAACATTATTTCGGTCTTCCTCGTTTTTTGTACTGAATTTGTGAGTGCTTTATGCTAAACTATCACAGTCAACAACCCGCCACTTAACGCCTTGACGGTCCGTTTGAGGTGGGGGCTTGCGTCCATCGAGGACTCGACGGCGCCTCTACCCTCGTAGAGTACGGTTACGCTCGTTCCTGCCCGGTAGTGCGGACGGCGCTCATGCGCCTCCTACCTTCGCGTGGCGGAACATCGGGACGGTTGACCTCGCCCCTTCCATGGGGGTCATGCTCCCGTGGCACCTGTACCGATGTGTTCGATGCCTTTCCGATGCAGGTTCATCGCGCCGACGCGGTCATCATTCGATCGGTACCGGCAGTTCTTGCATTGGAACGTGTGCAGCTTCTTGTCCCGGTTCGCCTTCTCGGTGTGCCCGCATGTCGGACAGGTCTGGGAGGTGTGTCTCGGGTCGACGACGATCACCTTCTGACCGTTCAGTGCGGCCTTGTACTCGAGCATGCGACGGAACTGGTAGAACGCCCACGACACGGAGACGTAGCGGTTTCTCGCCCGCACCTTTTCTGTGGCGGCATGGATGCCGGTCAGGTCCTCCAACACGAACAGCGTGCCCCTCGGGTATCGGTCGACGAGTGCCTTCGTGACCTGATGGTTCACATCGGTCACATAACGGTTTTCTCTCGAGCCGAGCTGTCTCAGCCGCTTGCGGGCCGATGGGGTCTGCCGTCGTTGGAGCTGTTCGCGGGTGGCTTTAAACGTGCCTCGCTTGTGCTTCACCATTCTTCCGTCGTAGAAGGTGGTCTCGCCCTGGCTGTCGTACGTGACCGCCAGGAAGTTGATGCCGAGGTCCACACCGACGATGTTTGTGACGCAAGCGTCGTCGAGTTCGGGGAACGCCTTCGTCACGGGGATGTGTAGGAACCATTTCTCGTGTTTGTGCACCAGTTTGGCTGTGCCGAACCGCCACGTCCCGTTGAAGTACTGCCTCATGCCCTTACGCGCATAGTCCAGCTTGATCCGACCGTCCAGCGTGTTCACGCTGAACCGGTCCCGGGTGAGCGAGTAGTCGCGGTTCCAGACGAGGTCGTATTCGGGGCGCTTGAACTCGATAAGGGACCACGCGTGCCCGTTCGACTTCGCCGACTTGTACCTAGCGATCACCGTCTTCATGACCGACTGGGCCATCTGGCTCTTCAAGCCGAACCGTTTCCGGAGCTCTGCGTAGTGCGAATCGTTGAGGATGGCAAGGTTCAGGTCCCTCGTCTCGAAGACGTGTCCCGACAGCCAGTCACAAGCCGACCGGTATGCGTCCATCGTTGCCCTCAGGATAGCCGCTTGAGGGGGTGGGACGAAGAGTTGGACCTTCGCAGTGATGGTGGACATTGGGTTCACCGCCTTTCACTAGAGATAATATTTTTTTCCCGTAGAGAACAGTTTACAAACGAACAACCGGAGAGGATGGGCAAGAGATGAGGCCGGTATCGATAGCGACGTTGTCTGCCAAAACGGACATGCGTGATTCAGTCCCGGCGGCAATTTCTCCCCCACTTATCGTCGGGCTGTGCCCGGAGCACGATTGAAGTAGGGGTATCCTTGCCGATTAAAGATGAAAGCAAGCAAAAGGAGAGTATCTGAATGAAACGTCATGAAGCACGGGAAAAAGCGATTCAAACGCTTTTTCAAATCGAAGTATCAAAACTTGAGGTAGACGAGGCTATCGAATTTGCCCTTGATGGCATGGACTCTGATCCATTCTACGAACAACTCGTCGTTGGAACGTTGGAGAAAAAAGATGAGATTGACGAATTGCTCATCGAAAACTTGAAAAACTGGAGACTCGACCGTCTCGGAAATGTCGAGCGGACGATTCTCCGCATGGCGACGTACGAGTTGCTCTACGTCGAGACGATTCCGGACAAAGTCACGATCAACGAGGCGGTCGAACTCGCCAAATCGTTCGCCGATGAAGAAGCGGCCAAGCTCGTCAACGGCGTGCTCGGTAACATCATTAAAGCGTAAGCGAAGACAAGCACACGGTCTGTTAAACAAATAGAGAAGACACCACACCAACTACAGAGAAACCTAAGACAATGGGGGATGAGAGAGATGGCAGTAGTGATCGACGGGAAACAAATCGCAGCATCGTATCGGGAAACGTTGAAAGAACAGGTGACGGCTCTTCGGTCACGCGGGATCATACCGAAATTAAAAGTCGTTTTAATCGGGAATGACCCGGCGAGCCACAGTTATGTTCGCGGGAAAGAGCGGGCGGCCGAAGAGATTGGCATCGACTCGCAAATACTTCGATTTGATGAAGACATGACCGAGGCAGAGTTACTAAAGCTGATTGATTTATTGAATGACGATCATGAGGTGCACGGGATTCTCGTCCAACTTCCGTTACCGAACCATATCGATGAATCCCGCGTCATCATGCGGATTTCTCCAGAAAAAGACGTCGATGGCTTCCATCCGGAGAACGTCGGGAAAATGATGCTCGGTCTTGACACACTGTTGCCGTGCACGCCGCACGGGATCTTGCATCTTGTCAAAACGCAGACCGATCTCGTCGGGAAGCATGTCGTCGTCGTCGGGAGAAGCCAAATCGTCGGCAAACCGGTCGGCATGCTGTTTTTGAACGAGTCAGCGACCGTCACGTATTGTCATTCGAAGACGGCTGACCTCGGAGCGATGACGAGACAGGCTGATATTTTGATCGTCGCGGTCGGTCGGGCCGGACTCGTCACGGCCGACATGGTCAAACCAGGTGCGATCGTCATCGACGTCGGTGTCAACCGTGTCGACAATCGTCTCGTCGGGGATGTCGACTATGAAGGTGTCAAAGACGTGGCGAGCGCCATCACGCCTGTACCTGGCGGCGTCGGACCGATGACGATCACGATGCTCATGCATAACACGGTCGAGGTCGCTTCGCGTGGCTAATCCGATTCAAGTGTCCGAAGTCGTCCGTTACGTCAAACGACAGCTTGACGACGATCCGATTTTACAACAAATCGCGGTCGTCGGTGAGATCTCGAACTTTAAACGTTACGCTTCGGGTCATTGTTATTTCACGTTGAAAGATGAGACGTCTCGTATGAAAGCCGTCATGTTTTCACGTGACGCCAGAACACTCACGTTCGAACCGACAGACGGGATGAACGTCGTCGTCGTCGCGCGCGTGACGATGTACGAGGCGACGGGTGACGTTCAACTGTACGTTGAACTGATGCGTCAAGACGGTGTCGGTCTATTGTTTGAGCGTTACGAGGCGAGAAAACGCGAACTCGAAGCGAAGGGGTGGTTCGACGCGGAACGGAAGCGTTCGCTCCCGGCCTTCCCTGAACGAATCGGGATCATTACGTCTCCCAAAGGTGCTGCCTTGCACGACATCGCGACGACACTTCGGCGCCGGGCGCCACACGTGGCCATCACGTTCGCCCCGGTTGCCGTCCAAGGTGACTTGGCGGCCCCGCAAGTGGCGAGTGCGATTCGCTGGATGAACGAACGGACGGACTGTGACGTCTTGATCGTCGGCCGGGGCGGCGGCTCGATCGAGGAACTGTGGGCGTTCAACGAAGATATCGTCGTTGAAGCGATTTACAACTCGACGATTCCGGTCATCTCGGCCGTCGGTCACGAAACCGACTTCACGCTTGCCGATTTCGTCGCCGACTTACGTGCGGCCACACCGACGGCTGCGGCGGAACTCGCGACGGCGACGATCGATGCGCAGCGAAAAGACGTCGAGCGTTTGACGATGCAGTTGCAGCGTTCCGTCACGAATCAAATGACTGCTGTGCGCGACCGGCTCGAACGGGCGGCGAACAGCTACGGGTTGAAGTCGCCGCGGTTCACGCTCTCACAAAAACGGGACCGGTTCGCTCAGGCTGAGATCCGTCTCGAGCAAGGTGTCACCAAACAACTGACGTTCGCCCGCCATCGCCTCGCTCAATCGCAGCAGCGGCTCGATGTCCGGGATTTAACCCGGGCGTTGCGGACGAACGATGAACGGTACCGTCAATTTGAAGGACGACTGAACCGGATTCGGCCGCTCGAACGGCCGACCGAACGCTTTGCCGCGCAGATCGGCAGGTTGCATGCGGTCAGCCCGCTCGCGGTCCTATCCCGAGGCTATACGCTTACCGAGCAAGACGGGACGTACGTGAAAGATGTCAAACAACTACATGACGGAGTCGTGACGATCCGTTTCCGTGACGGTCATGCCGTCGCGGAAGTGAAGGAGAGACATTATGGCGAAGAAACAAGAAGAACAGACGTTTGAGACGGCGCTAGCCCGACTCGAAGACATCGTGGCGAAACTTGAGACTGGAGAAGTCGCGCTTGAAGAAGCGATGACGCTCTATGAGGAAGGTGTTCGTCTGTCGGCGCTTTGTCAGTCAAAATTGACGGCTGCCGAAAAGAAAATGGACGAAATTTTAGAACTGGACGGTACGCTCCGTGACAAAGGAGGCGCCGTATGAGTCAGTTGATGCTCGATGAGTGGAAACGTGCGGTCGAACAGGCGATGAGTCGTCTCGTTGACGACGCGGCCATGCCGAAGCGACTGTTCGAAGCGATGACCTATTCATTAGAGGCAGGTGGGAAACGGATTCGTCCGGCCCTCCTGTACGCCGTCCTCGATACATACGGCCGACCGATTGAACTCGGTCACGAAGCCGCCGTCGCACTCGAGATGGTACATACGTATTCACTCATTCATGACGATTTGCCGGCGATGGACGACGACGATGTCCGCAGAGGCCGTCCGACGAACCATCGTCAGTTTGATGAAGCGACCGCGATCCTTGCGGGCGATGCGCTCTTGACGGACGCATTTCAAGTGATCACCCGCACGCACGCCGCGCCTGAAAAACTAGTGAGTTTGATTTCACGGTTCAGCGAGGCGGCCGGTAGTGCCGGGATGGTAGGTGGACAGCTAGACGATATGCTAGCCGAGAAACGACAACACGTATCGTTAGAGACGCTTCAGTCGATTCATGCCCGCAAGACCGGGGCGCTGCTCGTCTATGCGCTCGAAGCAGGAGCAATTTTGGCCGATGCGTCCGCAAGCGACCAAGCGGCATTGAAGCGTTTCGGAGCGCATCTCGGTGTTGCGTTCCAAATCCAAGATGACATTTTAGACGTCGAAGGCGACGAGGCGTTGATCGGGAAGCGTGTCGGTTCGGATGAAGGGAACGATAAATCGACGTATCCGAAGCTGCTCGGTCTTGACGGTGCGAAACAAGCGCTCGCTCAAGAAGTCGCACAAGCTGAAGCTGCGCTCGCCGAACTGTCGGTCGCTTCACCTCGTTTGCATGAGCTACTTTACTTTGTCGTCAAACGCAATCATTGACTTTAGGTGACACGATGAGCACATCGTGTCACCTTTGTTTTTCTGTATGTATAGCATATATGGACACATTCTTGTAAAATGTAAGGTACGAATCAGTAATACGACAGGAGAAAGGATGGTCATCATGGACCTGACATCCATTCAAGACCCGTCATTTTTAAAGAAAATGTCGGTGACCGAGATCGAAGCGCTTGGCGCAGACATCAGACGGTTCTTGATTGAAAAATTGGCAGAAACGGGAGGGCATCTCGGGCCGAACCTCGGCGTTGTCGAGTTGACGCTTGCCTTGCACCGTGTATTTGACAGCCCGAAAGATCAACTCGTATGGGACGTGGGGCATCAAGCCTATGTCCACAAAATTTTAACGGGACGGACGAACCAGTTCGACACGCTTCGCCAGTATAATGGCTTATGTGGGTTTCCGAAGCGCTGTGAGAGCGAGCACGATGTATGGGAGACGGGGCACAGTTCGACCTCGTTGTCGGCGGCAATGGGGATTGCCATCGCCAACGAGCTAAAAGGGCGAGCGAATGATCGCGCCATCGCTATCATCGGAGACGGTGCTCTCACGGGCGGAATGGCGCTCGAAGCACTCAATCACATCGGGGCCGAGAAACAAAACGTCATCGTCATTTTAAATGACAATGAAATGTCAATCGCACCAAACGTCGGGGCGATGCATAATATGCTCGGCCGGATGCGGGCGTCACGTAAACTGAAGCATGCCCGCGAGGAAGTCGAAGCGCTCATCAAGCACATCCCGATTGTCGGAAGTTCGCTCGAACGCAGTGGCGAACGAGTCAAGTATATGTTGAAGTCGGCACTCATACCGGGTACGTTCTTCGAAGAACTTGGCTTCACTTACTTCGGACCGACGGACGGTCACGATTTGAAAGATTTGCTTGAGACACTCGAGTATGCGAAAAAAATTGATGGACCGGTACTCGTCCATGTCATCACGAAAAAAGGCAAAGGCTATCGCCCGGCCGAACTAGACGGCATCGGGACGTGGCACGGTCTCGGACCGTACAAGATTGAATCTGGTGAAGTCATTAAAGGGAAAGTCAAAGGACCGAGTTATTCAAAAGTCGTTGCCGAAACGATCACGAAAGTCGCGGAGACGGATGAGCGTGTGACGTTGATCACGCCAGCGATGAGCGTCGGTTCGAAACTGGACTGTTTCAACAAGCAATTCCCGGAACGCATGTTTGACGTCGGCATCGCCGAGCAACATGCGGTCACGCTCGCCGGAGGTCAAGCGACACAAGGTCTCAAACCGGTCGTTTCAATCTATTCGACGTTCTTCCAGCGCGCCTATGATCAGCTCGTGCACGATATTTGCCGCCAAAACTTGAACGTCGTCTTCACGATTGACCGGTCGGGCCTTGTCGGCGCCGACGGAGAGACGCACCAAGGCGTGTTCGATATCGCCTTCATGCGCCATGTGCCAAACATTCGGATTTTGATGGCGAAAGATGAGGAAGAATTGCAACATCTCGTCTACACGGCGTTAAAATACGATGATGGACCGATCGCTGTGCGGTTCCCGCGTGGAGAAGGCATCGGTACCCCGATGAGTGAGACGTTGCGTGAACTTCCGCTCGATGAGTGGGAAGTCGTGGCTGACGGGACGGACGTGGCCATCTTGACGTTCGGGCCGCAAGTGCAAGATGCGCTAGAAGTGAGAACGCTCCTCGAAGGACAACGGAGCGTACGGGTCATCAACTGCCGTACGATCAAACCGCTCGACGATGCGATGCTTACCGCGCTCTATGAGGAAGGAATCCCGCTCGTCACGCTCGAAGAGGCCGTTCTTGCCGGAGGGTTCGGAAGCAGTGTGCTCGAGCATGCGAGTGATGCGAGACAGTTCCCGCGCGTCCTTCGTCTAGGGATTCCGGACCGTTATATTGAACATGGCGCGGTCAATCAACTGCTAGAAGAGATCGGGCTCAGACCGTCTCAAATTGCGGAATCGGTAGAGCAGTTCATTCAAATGACAAATCGACAGAATGTGTGAGGAATTATGGAAAAACGAAATAAAACAAGATTAGATGTATTGCTCGTCGATCGCGGATTAGCGGAGACGAGAGAGAAAGCGAAACGGGCCGTCATGGCCGGAATCGTATACAGCGGGACGGAGCGGCTCGATAAAGCCGGCGATAAAGTGTTTGACGACATCCCGCTCGAAGTCAAAGGGCAGACGATGCCTTACGTCGGCCGTGGCGGGCTAAAGCTTGAAAAAGCACTCCAAGTGTTCCCGCTCGACGTCTCCGGGTGTATCGGGATCGATATCGGCTCGTCGACGGGTGGTTTTACCGACTGTGCCCTTCAAAACGGGGCGACGCAAATGTATGCGGTCGACGTCGGTTACAATCAGTTGGCTTGGAAGCTTCGGAGCGACGAACGTGTCGTCGTCATGGAACGGATGAACTTTCGGCACGCAACGAACGAGCAGTTCCCGATTCAACCCGACTTTGCGACGATTGACGTCTCGTTCATCTCGCTTCGGCTGATGATTCCGCCGTTAAAACAAATTTTAAAACCGGACGGTGTCGTCATGGCGCTCATCAAGCCTCAATTTGAGGCCGGTAAAGCGGATGTCGGAAAAAAAGGCGTCGTTCGGGACCGGTCGATTCATGAACGCGTCGTCAATGAGATGGTCCGCTACTTCGCATCTGAAGGGTTCTGGGTCGAAGGGCTCGACTTCTCGCCGATCACTGGCGGTGACGGCAATATCGAATTCTTGCTGTTCGCCCGTTACACGGGGATCGGTGGGGTCGAACCAGCTCTCGACGTGTCAGCGGTCATCGACAAGGCACATACTCAACTGAAGAAAACCGTATGAACAGCTGCAGACGATTTGTCTGCAGCTGTTTTTAAAGGTGGTTGCTCACCATATCTTTCCTTTTCAACCTTGGAATGGTAGACCTTTTTTCGTCAATACTTTAGAATGATACTGTATATGTGAAACGAAAAATGAGGTGTCAGGGCGTATGAACAAAGGACAACGATTGATTAAAATTCGAGAAATCGTTACGAATCGTGAAATTGAGACCCAAGATGAACTCGTGGACGAACTCCATCGGTCTGGTTACCCAGTGACGCAGGCGACAGTGTCGCGTGACATTAAAGAACTTCATCTCGTCAAGGTGCCGCTCAACGACGGCCGCTATAAGTATAGTCTGCCGGCCGACCAGCGCTTCAACCCGTATGGCAAGATGAAACGGATACTCGGAGACAGCTTCGTCTCAGTCGACTCGGCCCAAAACTTGGTCGTCATGAAAGTGTTGCCCGGTAATGCGGACGCGATCGGCGTCTTGATTGACCACTTGTCATGGGATGAATTGATCGGGACAGTGTGCGGGGATGATACGATCTTGATGATTGCACGGGATGAGGACCAGGCGAAGCAGATCATCGAACGACTACTCGGAATGTTATGAGGTGAATTATCAGATGTTAGCAGAACTATCGATCAAACAATTTGCGATCATCGATGAATTGAACGTCACGTTCAAGCGCGGGATGACCGTATTGACCGGAGAGACCGGGGCGGGAAAATCAATTCTCTTGGATGCGATCGGACTGCTCGTCGGAGGACGAGGTTCGAGTGAATTCGTGCGTTACGGTCAAGATAAAGCGGAAATCGAAGGGCTGTTCGTAGTCGAACCCGATCACTTGATCATCGAGGCGGCGACGCAGTACGGAATCGAGATCGAGGAAGGGACCGTCATTTTGCGCCGTGATTTACATAGTAGCGGTAAGAGTGTGTGTCGTGTCAACGGCAAAATGATGCCGCTGTCGACGTTGCGTGAGTTGGGACGTCTCTTGGTCGATATTCATGGACAACACGAGCACCAACATTTGATGGATGCCGAGCATCATCTCGGCATATTGGACAGTTTCGGCGAAACGGATCTGGCCCCGTTGTTAGCGCGTTATCACGAGACGTACACCGATTGGAAACGTGTCGCTGATGAACTGAAACGACTCAGTCAGAGCGAGCAGGAATTGGCCCAACGAATGGACTTATTATCGTTTCAAACGAATGAAATCGACGCGGCCGAGCTCAAAGTCGGGGAAGAGCAGGCGTTGACTGAAGAACGGAACGAACTTGCAAACTTTGAACGGATTCATCAGCACGTCCGCTTGTCCTACGACGCCGTTGCGGACGAGGGGAAAGGGATTGATCAAATCGGCATCGCGATGCGGGAGATGGAAGAAGGTTCGGCGCTCACGGCATCACTTGCGCCGATGGCCGAGATGATCTCGAACGCATACTTCCTGCTTGAAGACGCCAAGTTCCAATTGCGCGACCAACTCGATTCGCTTGAATTTGATCCGATCCGGCTCGATGAGATTGAAACGCGCCTCGCGTTGTTCCAACAATTGAAACGGAAATACGGGGCGACGATTGACGACGTCATCACGTACGGAGAAAAAATCACAGAAGAGTTAAAAACGATGACAAATCGGGAAGAACATCTTCAAGAAATAACAGATCGTCTCGACAGGCTCGAACATTTGATGCGTTCGGCCGGCCTCGAGTTGTCGGCAGCAAGGAAACGAGCAGCCGGCGAGCTTGAGAAGGCAATTCAGCGTGAGTTGAAAGAGCTCTATATGGAGAAGACGAAGTTTGAGGTCCGATTCAAAGAAGTGTCGTGCAAGGCGGACGGGCTCGATCAAGTCGAATTCTATATGATGACGAACGTCGGAGAGCCGTTCAAGCCGCTAGCGAAAGTCGCCTCAGGCGGAGAGCTGTCACGGGTCATGCTCGCGTTAAAATCGATTTTCTCAAGGACGGTCGGTGTCGCGTCAATTATCTTTGACGAAGTCGATACGGGTGTCTCGGGACGGGTTGCCCAAGCGATGGGGGAGAAGATTTTCCGCTTGTCGGTCGGTTCACAAGTGCTTTGTATCACGCATTTGGCCCAAGTGGCCGCCATGGCGGATCATCACTTGTATATTACAAAGACCGAGACGGACGAACGGACGAAGACAAACGTCGCCGCGCTTAGCCATGAGGACCGCATCGATGAACTCGGAAGAATGATTGCCGGTGCGCAAATGACCGATTTGACGAAACAGCATGTGGAGGAGCTGCTTGATATGTCCCTCCAATTAAAACGGAAGTTTATCGAAGGAGTGTCTTAATTGATTACATTATGCATTGCGGACGACAATCGTGAAATCGTCGACTTGTTGACTCGACAACTTGAGTCCGAGTCCGACTTGAAAGTCGTAGGGACCGCTTTCGACGGCGAAGCATGCTTAGACGTCGTCAAGACACACCAGCCGGATGTGCTACTGCTAGATATCATCATGCCGCATCTTGACGGGATCGGTGTGCTAGAACGGCTTCAAGTAGACTTTCCAAACACGAAGCCGGAAGTGATCATGCTCAGCGCTTTCGGGAAAGATGAAGTCACGAAACAAGCCGTTCAACTGGGTGCTTCTTATTTCTTGGTCAAACCGTTCAACATTCAACAACTGATCTCTAAAATCCGCGAGCTGGCTGCGGGTTCAAGCCGCGAGTTCGAGCCGATGTCGCCAGAAGAACTCGATATCTCGCTCTTGTTGCAACAGCTCGGCATCTCGCCGCGGATTAAAGGATTTAAGTATATCCGCCAAGCGGTCGTCTATGTGAGGGAGCGGCAAGAACTTTTAGGGTTGATCACAAAGGAATTGTATCCGATGATCGCCAAAGAACATGAGACGACGTCGTCTCGGGTCGAGCGGGCGATGCGTCACGCGATTAAGACGGCTTGGGAAAACGGGATGCGGGATCACGAGATGTTTGACGGTCGTCCAGAGCGAGAGCGCAGCCCGAAAAACTCAGAATTTATTTCGTATTTCGTAACGTACCAATCGTTCAAACAACAGTGAAGGAGTCAGGGGAATCCCCTGATTTCTTTTCTTTTTTATGGGCTCTGTTAAAGGTTAATGTTGTTTTTACTATATGACGGTTTGTCAAATTAAGCGGAAGGCCTCGTGTGCGGTCTTCCAGCCCAGGCACTTCCGTGGGCGGCCGTTGATCTTGGCGAGCGCGTCTACGATCTCTCCCTGGCCGACCGTCGCGAAGTCCGATCCTTTCGGGAAGAACTCGCGCAGGAGGCCGTTGGAGTTCTCGTTGCTGCCGCGCTGCCACGACGAGTACGGGTCGGCGAAATACAGCGGCACGCCTAGCGACGCCCGGACGCGCTCGTGACAGCTGAACTCCTTGCCCCGGTCCGTCGTCGCCGTCTTGAACGAGCCCCCAGGGAAGGCACCGTGGACCGTGTGGATCGCCTCCTCCATCGAGGCCGCGCTGCGGTCCGCGATCGGCAGGGCGAGATAGAAGCGGGTCTTGCGCTCGACGAACGTCGCGACGCAGGCCTTCGACTTCCCACGTCCGGAGACGACCGTGTCGAGCTCCCAGTGCCCGAACGTCTCGCGTGTGCGCACCTCGCGCGGCCGGTCCGAGATGGTCAGCCCGACGTTGATGCGCCCGCGTGTCTCCACGGGTTTTCGGCGCTTGCTCTTCTGGCGGAGCGCGGTTGCCGGCACGTCGATCCGTCCTGAATAGATCCAGCGATAGATGGTCGAGAAGGCGATCTTCCCGTCAAAAAGGCGTCCCGTGATCTGTTCTGGGGACCAGGTCGCACGCAGTTTCTCGATGATCGTCAGACGCATCATGTCGTCGAGTTTCGTCTTGGCGCCGCAGTTGGCTTTCGCCTTCACGTAGCGTCTCTGTGCACGTTCGGCCTCGTAGCCAGGATTGCGTCTGATCTCCCGCGAGACGGTCGAGGGCTGTCGCCCGAGCCGTCTCGCGATGGACCGGATGGACATCCCGAGCTCCAGATAGGTCTCTATTTTCACGCGTTCGGGTGTGGTAAGATGGGTGTAGCTCATAGCGATTCCTCCGTCTGAATGTGTGTTGTGGTGACTTCATTCTACACGAGGCCGTCGCTATGGGCTTTTTTGTGTTCACTTTGGGGTGTTGCACTTAATTTTATAATTCATCATATAAAAAAGGACTTCCGATCAATATAGAAGTCCCTTTGGTTGTTTCTATTGTCCTTATCAATTCACTCTTTTGTTGAGATTCTATATACCATCCTTTTTTTCTTATTGGGAAATAAAAAGGAAACCAAAATCAAAATAATACCTATCGCAAAACCTGTCAAGGGTATAGCATTAAGTGTGCTTAAAGATAAGTTCTGAGCTAAACCTGATATCTCCAACACTAGTCTTATAACTTGACCTAGTATTACTATCGCAAATGCAATCCATTGAATAATAGTTCGTTTACTGTTATCTTTACGTTTCATATGTCACAACCTTCCAATAAAGAAATATAATTATTTCGTGAATTTAGATAACCCAAGTGTATCATAGGCTTCCTTATTTGGAATAAAATTCCCTTTTATTATGAAGTCATTCATCGTGACTTCCTTTCGTTGGTGATGAATACTTTCTAGTAATTGAAACCAAGCAAGGTAATTGTTCAAATACTTGGTCGCAACGCCATTAAACCGTTGTATCCACCCTTTTAGCCTACGGTGGTAATTATTGACGTTTTGTATGTGATAAAGCCCCTTCGTACGAACCTTTCCATCAGATTTGAATTGGTAAATAGCCATCCCTTTTTTAGCAGCATATGTTTTAAAAGCACGCCAAGAATCCGTGCATAATACGTTCTTAAAAGAAAGCGCTTGCATTTTTGATGATTCTTGTTATAATAAAGGTGTACCAAGTTACTTGGACGAGCGTCAGATGAACGCTTTCTAACATGTTCCGGAACAGGTTAGAGCAAGAAATCATCTCGGCTCGCTATCCGTTAATAGCTCAGAGGTGCGAACGACATCTCAAATCGTTATTGTTCCGACGAGAGGTCGCGACATTCGCTCATTTGCGAGACGATTCCGACATCGGTTCGAAGCTAGGGACCCATGTCAGGGTAAAACGAATCGTTCAGTTGACCAAAAGGAGTGTTGTCAATCGTTGAACATCTCATGGCAAGCGTTCGACTTCACAATGGATGGTTGGACATGACCCGATGAATATTTGTTAGTAACTCGAATGAGTACGTTTCCGTTCACGCAAGACGGCAGTTACTAATTTCTTTCAAACTTCTTCATTAAGAAGACCATTGGATCTCATGTCAAAGCAGTATAGCAAGTCTGAAAGGAGATCATCCGTAGTGATCACAATTCAATATGAATAAAAAGGTTCCGCACTTGAAATGAAGTCAAGTTAGGGAACCTTTTTTTTGTGTGTTCAAGAATCTATTCGTGGGACTTTTCCTGTCTTCTTGTCGCGATTAAAGATATACCCTGCAACGAAACCGATACCGCCCATTGCCAGTAACAGACCGAACGTTCCTTGCAACATCGATGCTGCAGCAACCGACTCGATCCATGTGAATGGGGCACTCGTTTTTAAAAAGAAGCTGTCACGTAAAAGCTTGATGCCGTAAACGCCGAATAGGCCTGGGATGATTAGGATCAGAAGCGCGATCACACGCATAGTATCTCCTCCTTTTCCACTCATTATTTTAACAGAAAACGAGAGCGGAGACACTGCCTTTTTCGAAGAGTTGCGAAAAGGAAGGCGGTTGAGTAGCATGAATATAGATTAGGAAAATGGGGGATTTTAAAAATGAATAAACGATTGTTGATTGTCGGAGCGGGGAAAGGCGGGACCGAGGTGCTCAAGATGCTCCTTGATTCCCCACTCGTCACCGTCGCTGCCGTCATCGACTCGGACATAGCGGCAGAGGGATTGAAGCTTGCACGGAGTTGGGGCATCCAGACTTCGAACGATTGGCGCGCGTGTGCCGACAAAAAAGTCGACTTTGTGATCGAGACGACCGGACAGAGCGAGACGTTCGTTGAACTGAAGGACCATTTTTCGGAGGCGGTCGTGCTGCCAGGCGAGTTTATCCGGATCGTCGTCGAGCGGCTGAAGCAGAACCAACAGATGCTCGAAGCGATCATCGACTGTACGAGCGAGGCGATCTCGGTCGCCGACCATAACGGGAATACGATTTTAATCAATCCGTCCTATACCCGCTTGACCGGATTTAAAAAAGAAGATGTCGTTGATAAACCGGCGACGGCCGACATTGGAATGCAGGAGAGCGTGCACTTGAAAGTTTTATCGACCGGTCAAGGCGTACGTGATATTCGGATGCAGATCGGGGCGACGCGCCGAGACATCCTCGTCAACGCCGAACCGATTGTGGTCGAAGGGAAGCTGCGCGGTTCCGTCGGTGTCATTCGCGACGTGTCCCAAATTCGGGCGTTGCGTGATGAGTTGAAGGAAGCGAAGACGCGGATTCGCAACTTGGAGGCGAAATATCAATTTACAGATATCATTGCGACGAGCGAAGCGATGCGCTTCGTCATCGAACAAGCCCGCCTAGCGGCACTCACGCCGGTCACCGTGCTCATACGCGGCGAGTCCGGCACCGGCAAAGAACTGTTCGCCCACGCCATCCACGGCGAATCGCCGCGGAAGTTTAAAAAGTTTGTCCGGGTCAATTGTGCAGCCATCTCGCCGACGCTGTTAGAGAGCGAACTGTTCGGGTATGAGGATGGTGCGTTCAGCGGGGCAAGGCGCGGCGGGAAAGTTGGCTATTTCGAGGAGGCGGACGGCGGATCTTTGTTTTTAGACGAGATTGGCGAACTCCCGGTCGACGTTCAAGTCAAGCTGCTCCGTGTCCTCCAAGAACATGAAGTCGTTCGAGTCGGGGGCACGAACGCGATCCCGGTCGATGTCCGGATCATCGCGGCGACGAACGCGAACTTAGAACAGAAAGTGGCGGACGGGACGTTTCGTGAGGATTTATATTATCGGATCAACCGGATGCCAATCCACATCCCGCCGCTCCGTGACCGGCTTGAAGAGATCGAGCCGCTTTGCGAGCGGATCATCCGTAAACTGAATCAAGAGTACGGTCGACTCGTCCACGGGGTCGATCAAGCTGCGATTGAACTATTAAAGAGTCAATACTGGAAAGGGAACGTCCGTGAGCTTGAGAATGTGATTGGCCGGGCGATGATTTATATGGCAAGTTCTGAGCAATGGATCGCTCCCCATCACCTTCAACTATCGACACGGACCGTCACGGCGCGATCAGTCGAAGCCGTATCGCTTCAAGACGCCGTCGCTCGCTATGAACGAGATTTGATCGACCGGGCGATCGCTGAAGCGGACGGGAACAAATCAGAAGCAGCGCGGCGGTTACACATCTCGATCCGGACGCTGTATAATAAACTTGAACGTCTGCAGTAATATGCATGCATAATTTTGCTTACTATGTAATATATTGCAGGGTGGCCCTTTGTTTAAAGCGCTTTCAAAAATGGAAACAAACTTGCATAATATAAAGTGTAGACAGGTTAGGGGGGACAACGATGAACTTTGACAGGATGCTCGAACGGGCAAAACGGTTAGATGGATGCACCGTGTCGATTGCCGGGGCGGCCGACGTGGAAGTGATCCGCGCCGTCAAGCTTGCGACCGACCATGGATTGTCACGATTTATCCTATTCGGTGACGCCCGGGAGATTAAACGCTTGTGTGATGAACATGACATTGCCGAGTCGACGATCGATATTTTGCACGTCAAGGGAGAAGTCGATATCGCCAAACGAGCGACACTTGCGGTTCGCAACGGCGAGGCTGATGTTCTCATGAAAGGAATGGTGTCGACCTCGGTCTTCATGAAGGCGGTGCTCAGCCGGGAGTCGGGACTCAGGACGAGCCGGACGCTAAGCCACGTCGCCTTGTTCCAAATTCCAAATCGGGAGCGGTTGATCGGTGTGACCGACGCGGCGATCCATATCGCTCCGACGCTCGAAGAAAAAGTCGATATCATTCATAACGCGGTCGGCGCGATGCGAGACATCGGTTACGAGTTGCCGCGTGTCGCTGCAATCGCGGCAGTTGAAGTGGTCAATCCGCAAATGACCGCGACGATGGACGCCGCACTCCTTGCCCAGATGAACCGGCGTGGTCAAATCAAGGGTTGCGTCGTCGACGGACCGCTCGCACTCGACAACGCCGTCGACATGATTGCCGCCAAACAAAAAGGAATCGCTAGTGAAGTGGCCGGACAAGCCGACTTATTGCTCGTTCCATACATAGAGGTCGGCAACGTCCTTTATAAATCGATCATGTACTTCGCCGGGGCCAGCGTCGCGGCGATCGTCGTCGGGGCCAGTGCCCCCGTCGTCTTGACAAGCCGGGCCGATACGGCCGAGGCGAAACTTTATTCGCTCGCGTTCGCCCTATTGCACGCTAAAAAATAACTGATGACTCAGGAGGAATAAAAAATGATGGAAACAAACATGGAACCACGCTTTCGAATTTTTGACGTATTGCAGGCTGAAGACTATGAGCAGATCGTATTTTGCCAAGATCAAGCATCAGGCTTGAAAGCGATCATCGCGATTCATGATACGACGCTCGGACCAGCCCTCGGCGGACTGCGGATGTGGAATTATACATCAGAAGAAGAGGCGCTTACAGACGTGCTACGTCTCGCCAAAGGGATGACGTACAAGAATGCGGCGGCGGGACTCAACCTCGGCGGCGGGAAAGCCGTCATCATCGGGAACGCGAAGACGGACAAATCGGAAGCATTGTTCCGTGCCTTTGGCCGCTACGTCCAGTCGCTCAGCGGCCGCTACATCACGGCTGAAGACGTCAACACGACCGTCGCCGATATGGACTTCATCCATATGGAGACCGACTACGTGACGGGCGTCAGCCCAGCGTTCGGCTCGAGCGGCAACCCGTCTCCTGTTACTGCGTACGGTGTCTATCGCGGCATGAAGGCGGCCGCGAAGTGGAAGTTCGGTTCCGACTCGCTCGCCGGCAAGACGGTCGCCGTCCAAGGTGTCGGGAACGTCGCCTATAATTTGTGCCGCCACTTGCATGAGGAAGGCGCGCATCTGATCGTCACGGACATTAACGAAGACGCACTCAAACGTGCCGAGACGGACTTTGGGGCGACAGTCGTCAAACCGGATGAGATTTATGCGGTCGAGTGTGACATCTTCGCGCCATGTGCGCTCGGTGCGGTCATCAACGATGCGACGATCCCGCAACTGAAAGCTCAAATCGTGGCCGGTGCGGCCAACAACCAACTCGCTGAAGACCGTCACGGCGACGTGTTAGAGGAGCGAGGCATCTTGTACGCACCAGACTTCGTCATCAATGCCGGCGGTGTCATCAACGTGGCCGATGAGCTCGAAGGGTACAACCGCGAGCGGGCCATGAAGAAAGTCGACTTGATTTATGACAACATGCAGCGTGTGTTCGAAATCGCTGAACGGGACGGGGTGCCGACTCACGTCGCGGCAGAGAAGATGGCCGAAGAGCGCATCGAGATGATGTCGCGTTCGCGCAGCCAGTTCTTGAAAGTCGAAAAGAGCCTGTTAGGTGGGCGCTAACATGACGAGACAACTCGTTCTAGCGATCAACCCGGGATCGACGTCAACGAAAGTCGGTTTATTTGAGGGCTCAGACGAAATTTTGTCGAAAACGGTCCGCCACGGAGAAGATGTCACAGGATTGTCACTCCCGGAACAATTGCCTCACCGGGAGCGAGAAGTACGGGACTTGTTAATTGAATCAGGCATCGCCGGCGAATCGTTGTCGGCGATCGTCGGTCGCGGCGGACTGCTCGCCCCAATGACTTCGGGGACATATGTTGTCAATGAACTCATGCGCGAAGATCTCACGAGCGGGCGCTACGGCGTGCACGCATCCAACTTGGGCGGCTTGATCGCCCATAAGCTCGGTGAATTATTTCAAGTACCGAATTTTATCGTCGACCCGGTAGTCGTCGACGAGATGCATGACCTCGCTCGAGCGACGGGCATGCCAGAAATCAATCGACGGAGCATCTTCCACGCCTTGAATCAAAAAGCCGTGGGCAAGCGCTTTGCCGCAGAAAATGGAAGCGATTACAATGAGCTCAACTTGATTATCGCGCATCTCGGGGGCGGCATCACGGTCGGGGCGCACGCGTCCGGGAACGTCATCGATGTGAACAATGGACTCGACGGGGACGGTCCGCTCGCACCGGAACGAGCCGGCTCGATTCCTGTTGGACAGGTAGTAGAACTATGTTATAGTACCAGGTATAATAAAAACGATATGAAACAGAAAATCGTCGGTCGTGGTGGACTGTATGCGCACCTCGGAACGGTCGACGCCATCGAAATCGAAGACCGGATGACGGCAGGTGACGATAAGGCCGCACTTCTCTATGAGACGATGGCGTACCGAGTCGCCCAAGAGATCTCCAAGCACGGGGCCACGCTGTCCGGGAACGTCGATGCCATCATCTTGACGGGCGGGATCGCCTACTCGGATTGGCTGACCGGGAAGATCAAAGACCGGGTCGGCTACTTGGCACCCGTCCACGTCTATCCGGGTGAGGATGAATTGAAGGCGCTCACGGAAGGGGCCCTTCGGATCATCCGGCAGGAAGAAGCTGTAAAAGCATATGAGGGGGATACACATGGCACGAGAATTTGATGTCATCGTCATCGGCGGCGGACCTGGTGGTTACGTCGCCGCGATCAAAGCGGCGCAGGCCGGTAAGCACGTCGCGATCGTCGAGGCGGAAAAACTAGGCGGGACATGTCTACATAAAGGTTGCATCCCGACAAAAGCGCTCTTGAAGGCAGCGCACGTCTATCAAACGGCGAAACATGGCGAAACGTATGGCGTAGAAGTCGGGACGGTCACGTTCAACATGGGACGGGCACAAACGTTCAAACGAGAGCTCGTCTCCGGCCTTGAGAAAGGCATCGAGCACTTGATGAAGCAAGGGAAAATCGAAGTGTTCCGCGGCAAAGCCTCGATCTTGGGACCGAGCATCTTCTCGCCCCAACCGGGAACGGTCGCGGTCGAGGATGAAACCGGCGAGTCGGAGCTGTTGTTGCCGAACCAGTTGATCATCGCGACGGGATCGATCCCCCGGGAGCTCCCAGGGTTGCCGTTCGATCATGAGCGCATCCTCAATTCAGACGACTTGCTTCGGTTCGAGCAGTTGCCGACGTCCATCGCCATCATCGGAGGCGGCGTCATCGGCGTCGAATGGGCGTCGATGCTGATCGACCTCGATGTCGACGTGACGCTGATCGAGGTCGGCGAACGTCTGTTACCGCTCGAAGACAAGGCCGTCTCGCGAGAAGTCGAGCGACTGCTCAAGAAGCGCGGCGTGCGTGTGAAGAAAAATGTGACGGTCGACCCGGAACGGACGACCGTGTCAGCGGACGATGTCGCGCTCGCGGTCGGTGACGAACAACTTACGGTCGACTGTGTGCTCGTCTCGATCGGTCGGATCGCGAATACGGAAGACCTCGGGCTGCAGAACACGTCGATCATCGTCGAGAACGGCGTCATTCAAGTCGACTCGCAATATCGGACGAAAGAACGTCACATCTTTGCGATCGGTGACTGCATCGGTAAACTCCAGCTCGCCCACGTCGCGTCAGCTGAAGGTGTCAAAGCGGTCGAAGCGATTCTCGGTCAAGAACCGACACCGCTCGACTACAACGTCATCCCGCGCTGTGTGTACGGTGTACCCGAAGTCGCATCGGTCGGATTGACCGAAGAGGCGGCAAAAGCAGCGGGACACGTTGTCAAGACGGGGACGTACCGTTTCAACGGTCTCGGAAAAGCCCGGATCGAAGGACAAGCCGACGGATTCGTCAAGCTGATCTCAGACTCGGACACTGACGACCTGCTCGGAGTCCACATCGTCGGACCGAAAGCGACAGAACTGATCACGGAAGGCGGGCTCGCCCTCGTCTTGAACGCGACGGCTTGGGAGATGGGTCAGCTCGTCCACCCGCACCCGGCACTGAGCGAAGCATTCCAAGAAGCGGCGCTCGCCGTGGACGGGTTACCGATTCACGCCTAAGGAGGAAACAGGAAATGGAACAAATGACTGTGAATTCATATGAAGAGCTCGGCTTGTCGAAACAAGACCTCACCGCGATGTTTGAGACGATGGTCCGGGCCCGTAAAATCGATGAACGGATGTGGAAATTGAACCGAGCCGGGAAAATCCCGTTCGTCGTCTCGTGTCAAGGACAAGAAGCGGCCCAAGTCGGGGCGGCGTTCGCCCTCGAGAAAGGGACCGACTACATCCTCCCATACTACCGGGACGTCGCCGTCGTCTTGCATTTCGGTCAGACGGCGCGTGACTTGATGTTGTCGGCGTTCGCCAAAGCGGAAGACCCGAACTCGGGCGGCCGGCAAATGCCAGGTCACTTCGGCTCGAAACAACTTCGCATCGTGACGGGGTCGTCTCCGGTGACGACGCAAGTGCCGCACGCGGTCGGGGTCGCACTCGCGGCCAAACTGAAAAAAGAAGAGCTCGTCACGTTCGTATCGTTCGGTGAAGGCTCGTCGAACCAAGGGGACTTCCACGAAGGGGCAAACTTTGCCGGCGTGCATAAACTTCCGGTCATTTTGTTCTGTGAGAACAACAAGTACGCGATTTCGGTACCGCTGTCGAAGCAACTCGCCTGCGAGCGCGTCTCGGATCGGGCGAAAGGATACGGGATGCCAGGAGTGACGGTCGACGGGACAGACCCGATCGCCGTCTACGTCGCCGTGAAAGAGGCGCGCGCCCGTGCACTCCGCGGAGAAGGTCCGACGTTGATCGAGGCGGAAGTCGAACGGCTCGTGCCGCACTCGTCGGATGACGATGACAAGGCGTACCGCTCGTCAGAAGAACTCGCCGAACTGAAAAACCGCGACGGGATTCAGTTGTTCCGGAAGCGATTGCTCGAAGATGGCGTCGCAACCGAGGCCGAACTCACAGACATCGAGACGAAAGTCGACGTCGAAGTGAACGAAGCGACGACATACGCCGACAAGGCGCCTTACGCGTCACCGGAATCGACGATGGACCACGTGTACGAGGGGGATAACTGATGAAAACGTTTATTGAAGCGATCAACGAAGCAATCCATGAAGAGATGGAGCGCGATGAGAACGTGTTCGTGCTCGGTGAGGACGTCGGCGTCCGCGGTGGTGTCTTCCGGGCGACGCAAGGCTTGATTGAAAAGTATGGTGAGGACCGTGTCATCGATGCTCCGCTCGCTGAAAGTGCAATCGCAGGCGTCGGGATCGGTGCGGCCATGTATGGGATGCGGCCGATCGCCGAGATGCAGTTCGCCGACTTCATCATGCCGGCCGTCAACCAAATCGTTTCCGAGGCGGCGAAAATCCGTTATCGCTCGAACAATGACTGGACGTGTCCGATGGTCATCCGGGCGCCGTTCGGGGGCGGGATCCATGGCGCGCTCTATCATTCACAGTCGGTTGAGGGCATGTTCAACTCGACGCCTGGTTTGAAAGTCGTCATCCCGTCCGACCCGGTCGACGCCAAAGGACTGCTCAAGGCGGCGATCCGTTCGAACGATCCTGTCCTCTTCTTTGAGCATAAACGGGCGTACCGCTTGTTAAAGGCGGACTTACCGACTGACGACTATACGGTCGAGATCGGCAAGGCCGCCGTCAAACGCGAAGGCGACGACGTGACGATCATCACGTACGGCCTCTGTGTCCATATGGCCCAAGAAGCCGCGAAGACGCTCGAGGCGGAAGGGATCAGCACGCATATTTTGGATTTACGTACGGTCTATCCGCTCGATCAAGACGCGATCGTCGAAGCCGTCAAGAAGACGGGTAAAGTCCTGCTCGTGACCGAAGACAACAAAGAAGGCAGCATCATCGGGGAAGTTGCAGCCATCATCGCCGAGAAAGCGCTGTTTGAACTCGATGCGCCGATCGAACGCTTGGCAGGGCCGGACGTGCCGGCGATGCCGTACGCGCCACCGATGGAGAAGTATTTCATCGTATCCCCTGAAAAAATTGCGGAGCGGGCCCGTCAGCTCGCTGCGTTTTAAGGAGGGGTCTTATGGAACAGACGATCAAGATGCCACAACTCGGGGAAAGTGTGACCGAAGGGACGATCACGACATTCCTCGTCAAGCCGGGCGACCGGGTCGAAGAGTACGAACCACTCGCTGAAGTCATGACCGATAAAGTGACGGCCGAGATCCCGGCGACGAGTGCTGGGGTCATTAAAGAGCTGTTGATTGGTGAAGGGGATACGGTCAGCGTCGGCACGCCAGTCTTGACGATGGAAGTCGCAAGCGCTACCGATGAGCCCGCCGAAGTGACAACTGAAGACACGAAGCAGCCGGAACAGGCTGCGGTCGTCGCGACCGTTCCTGTTTCCGCGCCGCCGCGTAATAGAAGCGCGAACGGGCGTTTCTCACCGGCCGTCATCCGTCTCGCGAGTGAGAATGATATCGATTTGGATCAACTCGACGGCTCAGGACTCGGTGGCCGGATCACGCGGAAAGACGTCCTTCGTTACTTATCGGAAGGTCGTCCGCGCCAACCGGAACCGGCGACGCAAGTACCGGTTCAAGAGACGATGACGCAAGTGAAGCTCGATGTGCCAGAAACCGTCACGAAACCGTCCGTCGCGCCAATGACCGCTTCGACACCGAGTGAATCGTCAGACCGTATTGAGATGATCCCGACGGCGGGTGTCCGTCAAGCGATCGCGAGCAACATGGTCCGCTCGAAGCACGAGGCACCGCACGCATGGCTCATGATCGAAGTCGACGTGACGAACCTCGTCGAGGCGCGCGCCAAATTGAAAGATGAGTTCTTCGAACGGGAAGGCGTCAAGTTGACGTTCATGCCGTTCTTCATGAAGGCGGCGGTCGAGGGTCTGAAGAAACATCCGATGATGAATTCGGAGTGGGCCGGGGACCATATCAAAGTCCATAAAGATATCCATCTATCGGTCGCCGTCGCGGCGAACGATGCGCTCTACGTCCCGGTCATCAAGCATGCGGACGAGAAGAACATCAAAGGGCTCGCCGTCGCGCTTCAAGACGTCGCCGGCCGTGCCCGCGCGAACCGTTTGAAAGCCGACGAGATGCGCGGCGGCACGTTCACGATCAACAATACGGGCGCTTTCGGATCAATCCAATCGGCCCCGATCTTGAACTACCCGCAAGCGGCGATTCTCTCGGTTGAATCGATCGTGAAGCGTCCCGTCTGGGTGAACGGTATGTTCGCGGCACGCGACATGGTCAACTTGTGCATGTCGGTCGATCACCGCGTCCTCGATGGTCTCGTCGCCGGACAGTTTTTACAGGCGATTAAACAGTCGCTCGAATCAATCGACCCGAACACGTACACACTTTATTGATCCAAAAAGGAGCCACGGACGCATGTCCGTGGCTCCTTTCGTTAAATTGACCGTTCAATCAATGACTCGATGTCGCGGCGAATACGTTCGGGCGAAGATAAGTCGGCCTGTGAGTAACTGAGCCGATGTGTCGACTCATCGGTCCCGGTTAAGTCGGCGAATAGACTGCCTAAACTATGGACGCTCTTGTCGACTTGGATCAACAAGTCGAGGCTCGTCTCGTCTTGCAGCAAGATGACCTCGAGTTCGTCGAGCCGACGTCCGAAACTTGTGCCGTTCGGCGAATACTCGAGCTCTTGAGCGATCGGGAGTCGTCCCGAGCGATGTCTGGCCGGCAGCATCTCGGTGTCGGCTTTTTTTAGCCGGAAACCGATATCGTCGAGCACGTCGAGGATGACTTGCTGCTCGCGGTTTGGTTTGACGAGAATCGAGTCCTCGTCTTTCGGGTCGACCGCTTGGGCGATATCGAGGCCGGTCTCGATCCATGTCTTCGACTGGCTGACGGAGATCGGTGTGTTGAACGGCACCTCGATCGTGAACGGGATCTCTTTCACTTCGTCCGGTCCGATCATGAATGGTGCCTCGTTCAACAGGATTTTTTCGATCGTGAACGTCGAATACGTCGTCTTGTCGTTGACCTCGTGCTTGTAGAGCGTATTGAAGAAAATGTAGATACGGTCGACCGATTGTTCGACGTTGCCGCCTTTGATGTGGACGACCCCGTCGAGCGTACCGCCGGGAACACAACTGTTCTCCGCAAGGCGCGTATCGACGGTCGCGGCCCCGATTCCAATCGATGAAAGTAACTTTTTAAACATATGGTGATCCTCCTTTGACGTTTGCACGTGTTCGTGTAATAGTATGTACGGATGCACGTTTAAAAAGTTTCGCAACTACTTAAAAAAAGGATGAATCAAGTGGAATATACAGATTTGATGGAACGGCTCAACGGTCTGATCGAAGATGGGGAGCTCGTGACGGCGACAATCAGTCAACCACGTCAAAAATCGAGCGATTTACGCCGGGTGAAACTGAAGCCGGTATTGTTGAAAGATGAGTACCACATACAGTTTGAATACCAATTTGAGCGCGTCATGAAACATAAAAATTTACGTACGGAAGAAGCGATCGCAGAGCTTGGACAGCTGCTCGAAAACTTCCGACAAGGACAGTTTCAGCTGAAAGCGACCGAGCTCCATTTCCAACTCTCGAAAAAGTTTAAAGTGACGTATAAAGAGCGGCCAACGGACGTGAAGCAAGTGAAACTGACGCACAACCGCGAAAAGCAGTACGTGCTGCCGGTCGATGAGCCGGTCCCGTTCCTGATTCGCCTCGGCGTCCAGTCGGCAGATGGGAAAGTGAAGCGTCAGAAGTACGATAAGTTTAAACAAATCAACCGGTTCCTCGAGTTCATCGAGGATTCGATCAAATACCTCCCGACCGACCGGACTGTCCGGATTCTCGATTTCGGTTCGGGCAAATCGTATCTGACGTTCGCCTTGTACCATTTCTTGCATGAGATGAAAGGGTATGACGTGCACATCACCGGGCTCGATTTGAAGAAGGAAGTCATCGAGGAGTGCGCCGGGATCGCCCGCGACCTCGGCTACGAGCGGCTCGAGTTTCTCGTTGGGGACATCAATGAATTTGAAGGCGAGTCGGCGGTCGATATGGTCGTCACGCTCCATGCCTGCGACGTCGCGACCGACATGGCGCTCGCGCGAGCGGTCCGCTGGGGGGCGAAAGTCATCTTGAGCGTGCCGTGTTGCCAGAAAGAACTGAACCGGCAACTCGAGGCGCCGAGCCTCGACGTCATGCTTCAACACGGCCTCGTCAAGGAACGATTCGCGGCGCTCGCCACCGATTCGATCCGGGCCGAACTGCTCGGTCTCGTCGGCTATGAAGCGCAGTTGCTCGAATTTATCGACATGGAACATACACCAAAAAATATTTTGATTCGCGCCTATTTGACGAACCGCGAAGCGACCGAAGAGCAGCGCGTCCGCTACAAAGCGTTCAAGTCGTTACTCGGTGCGGACCCGTTCCTTGAAGGTCAGTTGAGCGATAGACTTGTCCTAACCGATCCACAAGACGTAAAATAAGAAAGATAAGACGAAAGTCGAAAGGGGAAACAATATGGATTTTCAATTATACTTTCAAGATGTAGTCGAACAGGCACGCAATGAGGTACGGGCAGCAGGATACACCGAACTGACGACACCGGAAGAAGTCGATGCGGCACTGAAAAAAGAAGGCAAGACGCTCGTGCTCGTCAACTCGGTATGTGGTTGCGCCGGTGGGATCGCTCGTCCGGCCGCGGCCTATGTGAACAAGATGGAAGGCACGAAACCGGATCAGTTCGTCACCGTCTTCGCCGGACAAGACCGGGAAGCGACGGACCGGGCTCGTGAGTATTTCGAAGGGTACGCCCCGTCGTCACCATCGATCGCGCTACTCGAAGATGGAAACATCGTCACGATGGTCGAACGGAGCACGATTGAGTCGTCGACGGCTGAAGAGCTCGTCGAACAGTTACAGACGTTGTTCGATATTTATTACGCGTAATCAATGTGTGGGCGCAAAGGCTTTGCCTTTGCGCTTTTCCTTAAGAAGGGATCGATCGAATGGAACCAGTCGTTAAAATCATGAGTGAGGCGGAATATGCGATCGCCTTGTCGCGAGGTGAGATCAACGAAGAATCGCTCCAAACGGAAGGATACGTTCGTTGCTGCACCCCGCAACAGATCAGTAAAGTCGCGAGGCGCCACTATCATGGGGAGCGGGTCGTGCTCGTCTCGTTCCATATTGGGCGCCTCGGTAGCTTGCTCCACTACGAGCTAAATGAGGACGGAGATCGCTATCCGCACGTATATAGCGCCATCCCGATCACGTCGGTGAAACGGGTGCAACCTTATGGGTCGACAGATAACGGTACGGTCACGTATTTCGCTTACGAGCGGATGTGACCGTAATTTTTTTGATTTTTATGCATGAATATACTTTACAATTAATAATTATGTGTATATAGTGGTTGAAGACAAGTCAGACATATGAAGAGCGAAAGAACTATTGAGACAGAAAAACAAATATGTCATAATTTTGTTAAAGTTCTGACAATTCCATCTTATTGAAAAGGGGAAAATGAACATGAAAAAAAGTTTTCTAGCATTATGTATCGCAGCACTGGCTGCATTTTCGGTCGCCTGTGGCGCCGACGTCAATGAAGGCGGGTCATCGTCGACGAATGAGGAAGACGACAAAGTCCTCGTCATGGGGACGAGCGCGGATTACTTCCCTTATGAGTTCGTCGATACGGCGAGCGGTGACGAGATCGTCGGATTCGATATCGACATCGCCAAACAAGTGGCCGACAACATGGGCTATGAATTGAAAATAGAAGATATGGACTTCGGTAGCTTGCTCGGGGCCTTGAACGCCGGACGCGTCGATTTCGTCATGGCGGGCATGACGCCGACTGAAGAGCGGAAAGAGAACGCCGACTTCACAGATATTTACTTCACGGCGAAAAACTTGATTCTATCAAAAGGCGACGCGATTCAAACGCTTGAAGACCTAGACGGGAAACAAGTCGGCGTCCAGCTCGGTTCGATCCAAGAAGGGATTGCCAAAGACCAGATCCCCGGCGCGGAAATCGTCGCCTTGAACAAGATCCCTGAGATCATTCAAGAGATCAAGACAGGCCGCATCGACGCAATGGTCATCGAAGACACGGTCGCGAAGAAGTACCTCGACCAAGACAGCGAGCTAGCGACGTTTGAAATCGTTGACGAAGAAGAAGCCGGCTCGGCCGCGGCTTTCCGTAAAGACGATGAGCTCCGCGATCAGTTCAACGAAGAGTTGAACAAATTGATCGAATCAGGAGAAATCGAGAAGTTAGCTCAAAAATGGTTCGAAGAAGAGGCAGCACCAGCTGAATAATTATGGATCAAGGCTGACTGAAAACATCAGTCAGCCTTTTTTAGGAGGAACTTATAATGGATTTTAGTCGGATTTATGATTCTATGCCGTACATTCTTGAAGGGATCCCGGTCATGTTCCAAGTCGTGCTCGTCTCGGCGCTGTTCGGGATCACGTTCGGTGTCGTCGTGGCCACGTTCAAGATTGTGCCGAACCGTCTCGTCAACTTCATCGGACACGCCTACACGGCCGTGTTCCGGGGAACACCGCTCATCTTGCAACTCGCCATCATCCACTTCGGCTTGCCGCAGTTGACGGGATTTATCACGACACCTTATCAATCGGCCGTCATCGCCTTCTCGCTCAACTCGGCGGCGTACATCTCGGAGATCATTCGGGCCGGGATTCAAGCGGTCGACAAAGGCCAGTGGGAAGCGTCTGACGCACTCGGTGTCCCTTATGTCAAACAGCTGCGCTCGATCATCTTGCCGCAGGCGTTTAAAAACATCTTGCCTGCACTCGTCAACGAGATGATCACGCTCACGAAAGAGTCGGCACTCGTCTCGACGGTCGGCGTCCTCGATATTATGCGCCGGGCCCAAATCGTCGGAGGACAGAAGGCGATCTACTTCGAACCGCTCCTGTTCGCCGGTGTGATATACTTTACGATAGTAATGGTGTTGACATACTTTGGTCAACGTCTTGAAAAACGGTTAAGAAAGAGTGATGGCAGATGATACAAGTAAAGGATTTATACAAACAGTTCGGTGACCTTGAAGTGTTGAAAGGGATTACGACTTCGATTGAAAAAGGAGAAGTCGTCGCTGTCATCGGTCCGTCGGGTTCCGGTAAGTCGACGTTCTTACGTTGCTTGAACATGCTCGAAGTGCCGACAAGCGGAACGGTCAGCGTCGCCGGATACGAGTTGACGAAAAAAGGGGCCAACGTCTCGAAGGCACGGCAAAATATCGGGATGGTGTTCCAACAGTTCAACTTGTTTCCGCATATGAACGTGCTCGACAACTTGACGTACGCACCGATCAACGTGTTGAAAGTCAGCAAGGCTGAAGCGATCGAACGAGCGAAGACGTTGCTCGAGCGTGTCGGATTATCGGAGAAGATCGATGCTTATCCGAGTCAGTTGTCAGGCGGACAAAAACAACGTGTCGCGATCGCCCGGGCGCTTGCCATGGAGCCGAACGTCATGCTGTTTGACGAGCCGACGTCGGCGCTCGACCCGGAGATGGTCAATGAAGTGCTCGACGTCATGAAAGGACTCGCCGATTCAGGGATGACGATGGTCGTCGTCACGCACGAGATGGGCTTTGCCCGTGAAGTGGCTGACCGTGTCCTGTTCCTTGATGAAGGCATCTTGATGGAGGAAGGCAAACCGGCCGACCTGCTCCTCAACCCGCAGACGGACCGAGCCAAACGGTTCTTAGAAAAAGTCTTGTGATGACACGTTCCATCTGACACCAGAAAGGGAGGATTCGAATGAAGATCACTTACTATGGCCATGCGACAGTCCAGCTCGATATCGACGGAATGAGCGTCTTGATCGATCCGTTTTTGACGAGTAACCCGCATACAGACGTCGACCCGGCGACATTGACAGCCGACTAC
Source organism: Exiguobacterium sp. s142 (assembly GCF_018618455.1). Lineage (NCBI taxonomy): Bacteria > Bacillati > Bacillota > Bacilli > Caryophanales > Exiguobacterium > Exiguobacterium sp. s142. The sequence goes on from NZ_JACSMB010000014.1 coordinate 69,077, forward strand.
ATCTTGTTGACGCATGCGCATTTTGATCATATCGAGGACGTCGAACTGATCGCGAAAGAAACGGGCGCGACGATCGTCGCGACACATGAACTCGCGACCTATTACGAGAAAAAAGGCTATTCGGTCCACGGCATGAACATCGGGGGCGGGTATTCCTTCCCGTTCGGCCGTGTGACGATGACGCAGGCGTTCCACAGCTCGAGCCTTGACATGGGCGACGTCCCGGTCTATATGGGGATGCCGGGGGGCTTCATCATCGAGACGAACTCGCTGACGCTTTACCATGCGGGTGATACGGCATTGTTCTCGGACATGAAACTGTACGGTGAACGGTTCGAGATCGACGTCGCCTTCCTGCCGATTGGGGACAACTTCACGATGGGGCCGGTTGACGCGCTCGATGCCGCCCATTGGCTGCAGGCGAAACGAATCGTCCCGATTCATTTCGATACGTTCCCACCGATCAAACAAGATGCACGTGCCTTCTGTGACCAGTTACATCAGCGCGGTCTGTTGATCGAACCGAACACGACGATCGAGATTTGATGGCGCGTCAAGCGATTCAAGCGACCGAACGCTTCGTGACGAAGCTTCATACCGGGGATCATACCGGGCATGACATGAGTCATCTCGAACGGGTGCGTCGGCTCGCCGAACATCTCGCTGAAGGGATGGCGGTCGACCCGCTCGTCGTCACACTCGCGGCGCTGCTTCATGACGTCGAGGACGCGAAACTCGGTCGAGCCAAAGGGCTCGTCCGGCATCATCTCGAGACGATTGCCCTCAGTACAAGCCAGACGGATCACATACTCGCCGTCATCGCGGAGACGTCGTTCTCGCAAGGCAGACTGCCGACGACGCTCGAGAGTGCGATCATTCAAGACGCAGACCGGCTCGATGCGGTCGGTGCGATCGGTATCGCCAGGACGTTCCAGTATGCCGGATCACGTGGCACACCGCTCTATGATCCGGCCGACCCGTCGAGCGCCATCGCGCATTTTAGTGACAAACTGCTCTTGCTCGCAGACGGGATGCATACGGACCGGGCGAAAGCGATCGCCCGCGACCGTCACGCGTTCATGACGTCTTTCTTGAAGCAGTTCGAGGCGGAATGGGTTGGCGAAGATATGTAAAACGGCCGAGGAGGGATCCTCGGCCGTTTGGCGTTAAAATGGATGTTTATTGAGCCAATGCCCGCCGTCGAGCGAGATGCATTCACCGTTCAAGTAACGCATCTCATCCGACGTCATCCAGAAAGCGAGGTCAGCGATCTCTTCCGGTGTCCCGAAGCGGCCGAGCGGGACGTTGCGGCGGATGCGCTCGACTTCTTTGACGTGGACGGCGAGTTTGTCGGCCCCGCCAGTCCGTTCGATTGGTCCCGGGCTGATCGCATTCACGCGGGCCCCGAACTGATAGCCCCATTCGACGGCGAGCGTCCGGGTCAAATTCAGTACGCCTGCTTTAGCGGCGGCGCTTGGTGCGACACCAGCACCTGCCTGCCACGCGTACGACGCGACCATGTTGATGATCGAACCGTCACGGAGTTGTTCGCGCTCCCAGTGCTTTCCGAGGACGTGCGTACAGTTGAACGTGCCGTTCAAAACGATGTCGATGACACTAGTCCAACCGTTCGGTGTCAAATCGAGCATCGGGCAGACGAAATTGCCGGCGGCGTTATTGACGAGCGCATGCACCGGACCGAATCGTTCGACAATCTGATCGAGCGCTTGGGCGCACGCCTCGTAATCGCGGACGTCGTGTTGGACGGGTAACGCTTGACCCGCACCGATCGCCTCGAGTTCACCCATCGTTTCTTGCAGGCGCTCCTCGTTGCGGCCGCTGATGGCAACGTTCCAGCCTTCGCTTTTAAATTTTAGCGCCATCGCTTTCCCCATGCCGGACGAACCGCCGGTAATCCAAATCGTTTTCAAATGAATCTCCCCCTTTGAATGAATGGTCGTTCATTTTTAGTATTCGGGTTTGACTCTAGGGATTCCTGCAAAAAAAAAGCGACGGCCGTTTGGCCGTCACTGGAGCTGTTCCAAATAGTTTAATCCGAGCTCGCGGTCGATGCGATACATCGTCCCGGCGACTTTCTCGCCCCAATACGGGTCCGAGGCGTAGAAGACGTTGACACCTTCTTGCTTGTTGCCGGGGAACGGGCCGCGGTCGTACGATCCGGTCACATACTTCTCGGCGAACAAGCGGGCCGCAGCATCGACACTCGCCTCGATTGAAGCGAACGTCGAGGCGTTGCCGCTCGGGTCGTCATCTGTCGCTTTGAACCCGAAGAGATTATTTTTATCGCGGGCGATCGCGGACGTCCCGTATCCCGACTCGTGACCGGCGACGGCGAGTAAGAACAGGGCGTTAATACCGAACTCGGCTTCGGCGTCCTTGAAGGCATCACCTTTTCCGGTGAGCGGACTGTCACCGAGCGTGGCGAGAAATTGATCGAGTTCGCGGGCCGAGTACGGCGATTTGGACTGAATCGAGGCGAATTGGTACGGTGAATCGAAGACGTCCCGGACGTTTTCGGTATAAAACCGGTCCGACGTTTCCTGCGGGGCGGGTCCGACCAAAAACGTCCCAGCCAAGTTCCCGTTCGCTTCAACGGTATGGAGCACTTGTCCGTCCCGCATCTCGTAATAGCCGCGTTTCTCGACGACGGCGTCCGGGTATAGCGTCATGTCGGCTAGCGGTACGTACACGTCGGCACCGGAGATGGTGACTCGCAAATGGTCAGAACCCTTTCCGACGAGCCTAAGCCGGGTGCCGCCGGCGACGTACGACTGCCGCTCCTTGAACGCGGCATCTTTATACAGGTTCGTGACCCGGTCAGTCGGCGTGACGGCGATGCCGGTGCCGGTAAAGTCGATGACTTCGCCGGACGGGCCAAGCAAGGCGCGATTGCCGCCGCGTTCCATATAGGTGCGGGCTTCAGCGAGCGACTCGAAGTGACGGGACGAGACGTCACCATCTGCGAACGTCTCGACGGTGTACGTCCCGTTGCCTCGCTCTTGTAACCAAAGAAAGCCGAAGATGGCAAGTGCTAAGCTGAGCAGGGCGGGCAAGAGCCGGCGTCGTTGTTTTTTCTTCAATAGGATCACTTCCAAACTTGAGGATTGCCAAACAGAGAAAACTAGTAAACAATTTTGTATGAGAGGAGGGAATGATATGAAAATTGGTACACGTACGTTAAAGACGGCGGTCGCGGCTGGGATCGCGATGCTCATCGCTGAGACGATCCATCTCGATTATTACGTCTTCGCGGCCATCATCGCCATCCTCAGTATCCAAGAGACGCGCAAGAAGTCATTTCGGGCCTCATATGAACGTGTCATGGCAAGCTTGCTCGCCATCGGGATGGGCGCGTTGATGTTCACGCTGCTCGGCTATTCGCCGGCGACGCTTACACTTTATTTTGTCATGTTCATCCCGCTCGTTCAACAGCTCAAACTGCAGGACGGCATGATCACGAGTGTCGTCATCTTGACCCATCTGTACACCGAAGGACGGTTCTCACTCGACTTGTTCTTGAACGAACTCCTGTTGATCGCGATCGGGGTTGGCGTCGGACTCGTCGTCAACATGTATATGCCGACGCTCGATAAAGACATCGAGCGCATTAAAGAGAGTATCAACCGGGCGCTCGCGGTCCACTTCTATGACGTCGCAGCCTGTGTCGAGACCGGTGTGTACAATAACCATTCGATGATGCTGTTGAAGACGCGTGACTATTTAAAGAACGGGAAAGACTTGGCCCTCCGCCGGATGGGAAACTCGATCGGGAAGCGCAACGAAGACATGGACTATCTATACTTCCGGATGCGCGAGCGCCAGTACGACATTTTGAAGCGGATTGCTGATAATGCGCGGGAGATCACGATGGTCGTCAATGAGGCGAAACCCGTCGCCACATTTTTACGCCGCGTCGGCGACAACGTCAACGAGCAGGCTGACGCCTCGGCGTTTCTTCGCGAGCTCGAGGAAATCATCGACCATTATCGAAAAAACGTACCTCTCCCCACATCGCGTGAGGAATTTGAGGTACGCTCGTCGCTGCTCAATATTTTGTCAGATGTGAAGAGTTACTTGATCTTGAAAGAACGGTACATTCTCCTGTTACAGGAACATGGCCATCCCCGACAAAAACGTGCTAAGCAAGAAGATTGATACGATGACGACGACGCCGATTTGAATGATGCGTTGTCGTTTTTGTTGTTTTTTTCTCATGAGGATCCTCCAAAACGTGTTTGACCTCATTGTACAGAATGGAAAAGGTTCGTGCAAACGACATGAGTTTGTTATAATAACCAAGAAATGTTTGGATGGAGGGATGTTTTTATGGTAAACGAGACACGTGTGCTGGACACATTTTTACAGTTGGTCAGCATCGATTCAGAGACAAAAGAAGAAGCGGTCATCTGTGAGCATTTAAAGTCGGTCTTCACAGAACTCGGATGTGACGTCTACGAAGACGACGCATCGACAAAAACTGCGCATTCAGGAAACAATCTTATCGTCACGTTGGCTGCGACGAAACAGGGCGTTGACCCGATTTACTTCACGGCCCACATGGATACGGTCACACCAGGTAAAGGCATCAAAACGAGTATTAAAGACGGTTATATCGTCACAGACGGGACGACGATTCTCGGTGCCGACGACAAGACGGGGCTTACAGCGATGATCGAACTCGTTCGGGTCTTGAAAGAGGAGGCAATTCCACACGGTCAGATCCAGTTCGTCATCACGGTCGGTGAAGAATCGGGTCTCGTCGGTGCGAAAGTGCTCGACCTCTCGAAAATCGATGCGAAATTCGGTTTCGCCCTCGACTCGGACGGACCGGTCGGCGATATTATCGTGGCAGCTCCAACCCAAGCAAAAGTGAACGCGAAAATTTACGGGAAGACGGCCCACGCCGGTGTCGCCCCAGAAAAAGGCGTCTCGGCGATTCAAATCGCAGCAAAAGCGATCGCAAAAATGAAGCTCGGCCGGATCGATGAAGAGACGACGGCTAACATCGGACGCTTCGAAGGCGGACGCGCGACGAATATCGTCTGTGATTACGTCGAAGTGCTCGCCGAGGCCCGTTCGCTTATCCACGATAAGATGGAAGCGCAAGCTGAAGCGATGAAGCAAGCGTATATCGAAGTTGCTGAGACGCACGGTGGTCGTGCTGAAGTCGAGATTGACATCATGTACCCGGGCTTCAAGTTCGAAGAAGGCGACGAGGTCGTCGAAGTGGCGAAGTCAGCGGCGACAGCGATTGGACGTCCGATTCGTATCCTTCATTCGGGCGGGGGCTCAGATGCGAACGTGATCGCCGGTGGAGGCATTCCGACGGTTAACCTTGCTGTCGGGTATGAAGAAATCCATACGACGAACGAACGCATGCCACTCGTCGAACTGTATAAGTTAATTGAACTCGTGGTTGAAATTGTCGAGCAAGTCGCAACACGGGAAACAAACTAAAAAAAGAGCCGACGCTAAGTCGGCTCTTCCTATGTGTTCGTGTGTTTATGCGGCGAACTCCAACGATTCTAAGACGAGTTCGTCTGAGCAGTGAAGTTCGGTCGCTATGTCGTGAATTCGGATCGAGGTGCCTGCATCTTGTTGGTGTTTGCGATTCATTGAAGTCGCTCGTTCCCGAATCACTTCATACAAAGCATCGGAATGTTCAACTTTATTCATCACGGATCACATCCTTTTCAACGAGTGACTCAAGTATAGCATGGATTAGGCTAGCAGAAAGGACAAATATATTTATGAAGTTACATTTTTTAGGAACTGGTTCAGGCATGCCTTCGAAACAACGGAACGTTTCCGGGCTCGCACTTACATTGCCTAAACAGACGTGGCTGATCGATTGCGGGGAGGCGACCCAGCACCAGATTCTCCATACCACGATCAAACCGCGAAAAGTATCGGCTGTTTGGATCACGCATCTACACGGGGACCATGTCTTCGGGTTGCCAGGTTTCTTATCGACGCGTTCCGCCCTCGACGGAAAGGATCCGCTCACGCTGTACGGGCCGCGTGGCATCAAGCAATGGCTCGAGCTGACGTTGAAACTGACCGGTTCATATTTAGGCTATGACCTGACGATTGTCGAATATGAGGACGGGGACACGTTCGAGCAAGACGGTCACCTCGTCACGGTGCGGAAGCTCGCGCATCGCTTTCCATCTTACGGGTTTCGCATCGAGGCACCGGCGCGTCCGGGGACGCTCCTCGTCGACAAAGTGAGAGCACTCGGTATTCCGAGCGGTCCAGTCTATCGGACAATCAAACAAGCAGACACGTTTGAATTTGCAGGGAAAACATACGCGTCTAAAGAATATGTCACAGAATCGGTCCGTGGAGCGATCGTCGCCATCTTAGGGGATACGACTCCGTGCGAGAATGCATTCGTGCTCGCACAAGCTGCCGACGTTCTTGTCCACGAGGCGACGTTTATGCAAGGGGAGTCAAAACTTGCGAGACAGTATGGTCACTCGACGACGGTCGAAGCCGCAAGGCTCGCGAACGAGGCGGGAGCGGGCCGGTTGATCGTCACCCATATCTCGGCCCGCTACCAAGGCCGGGAAGCAGAATTTGAGGCCGAGGTCGTGTCTGGGTTTGCGGATAGCCATGTGGCAACCGACTTTTCCGAGTTTATAGTGGGGGATTGATGTGACAATACAACTATACGTTTGGCTAGGTTTCATCGTCATCAGCCTGTTGCTAGGTGTAAGATTGAATCAGTTGAAAGAGCCAGAACCGAACTTTTTCGCCAAGTTCTTATTCTACTCGTTGCTCGGAATCGTTTCGTTTCCGATCGGCGGGTTTCATATCCCAATCGGATTTTTGATGTCATTCTTGTTCTTTCCAAAACGAAACAGCCGGTATAAATGGTACGGGGCACTCGTCGGCTTCTTCTTCTTCATCGTTTTACTGTTCGTACCTTTGTTCGACCAATCCGAATTCCGGGCCGAATCTCAACAAATCGGGCCGGTGTCGGTGCAAGACGAGTCGTTCGACCGGATGACAGATACGATTTTACGCCGGATCAACGGCGAGGTGATCAAGCTCGATCGTAGCAAGATAGTCGTCGACCGGGACGGTGAACTGCAGTCACTCGAGTATTTGCTCATGGTCGAACGCAGCAGCTCGTTCCAGCAAATCCGCATCAACTATGACGACTCAGGGGAACTTGAATATCGTCAAGTCGATGAGATGAACAAAAGTTCCGGTCGAGCCTTTTTCGAGAAGCTCGTTGACTTCGAACACGTGATCGAAGCCGTACGGGGGACAGCGTGGGAAGACTTTGCCAAACAAGTCGAGGCACCGCTCTTGCAGCTCTCATTTGACGGACTGTATGACATGTACACGTTCGAGAACGAAGCGATGCTCATGATCAACCGGGACGGACGAATCGTCAAATTCTGGCTCCAGCGCGAACCCGTGCTCGCCAACAGTATTCAATTGACCGGTTTGACCCGTGAAGGCAGAACGACAGGCGAAAAATATACGATTCTTTACAACTACTCCATCCACCAACGAGAGGATTTGACGGATCAATGAAAAAATTGCTCATCATGGGTATGATGATACCTTTATTGGCAGCTTGTGCTGGAGAAGAGACATCGAACGGACAAAGTGAGTCTTGTGACGTCGAACCGACAATTTCCGTTTACGACGCGTCGACAGAAGAGACGTTGTACCATGAGAAAAGTGTCTGCCTAGAGGATGGGGCGACGGTGCTCGATGCCCTCAAGGCGACAGAATTGCCGATTGATTCGGTCGGAAGCGGGGAGATGACCTACGTCACGGCAATCGACGGGATTCAAGAAAAATCGGCCGGTCAGTCATCTGGTTGGGTGTACGCCTTTAACGGCAGCCCTGGCGATGAAGGGGCGGCTGCAAAAGAAGTCGAGTCCACCGATATTATCCAATGGCGGTTTGAAGAAGATGCGATTTCTTTCTTCGAATGAGGCGGATTGGGAGCGTAGACATGCTGTCACGCTCCTTTTCTTTCTACTCGTCCATCTGTACGTCTTGATCCATGTGAACGGTTCGTTAAGTCTGCTCGCCGGGCTGTTCTTGTTGTTACTGTTGGAGCGGCGCTTTCCCGTCGCGATGCTCGGTCTGCTTGTCGCGTTCGCCCTGATCTCGCTCGCACCGATTTTGCTCCAGTGGGACGTCTCCATCCGTTCGCTCAGCGGCCAAATTGTCCGCTTGGCGACGTTTTTATTCGGAATGGTTTGGGCGAGCCGTTTCATGCGATTAGAACGGCTATTGCCGCTCTTGCGACGCTTTCCGCAATCGACCCGGTTGCTGTACGGTGCTTGGGCGCTCGTCCCGTCGATGGAACGGGCCATCCGTTTGTCGCTCCGCAGTCACCAGCGACAAGATTGGCGAGAAGCGATCGTGGTCGGGATTGACAGCCAGCGCCGTGAACCCGTTTACGCGTTGCCGCGCCTACGTTCATTCCAAGGCGATGATCTCGTTCATCTGTTCATCCTGTTTATTTGCTTTGTGGCGGCGCTTAAGTGGTCACCACTCATCTGGTTGCTTTACCCGTATTTGACGAAAGGAGGGGTGCGAGATGCGTTGGTTATCCTCAGAGCACGGACGTCAGCAAATTGAGGAGTGGGTCGCTTCAGAGCGGGCCCATATCGTCAATCTCGATGACCCGCTCGCCGGTTCGGTCGCCTCACTGCTCGCCGGTGATGATGCGATGCGCGGCGCCGAACTGGCAGCTCTCTTGCAAATCGATCATCTGTCCAAAAAACGATTTGATGAATGCTCGAGCGGAGAACAACAACTCGTTCGAATCGCTCACGTGCTCGGCGAAAATCCCGATGCGCTCGTTCTCATCGAGCCGTTCCGTTATCTCGATCGATTCCGAAGCGAACACTTGTCGATGCTGCTTCGGCGGCTAGGACAGCTCGGGATTAGCGTCTCTTATACGGACCGGTCGCGTGAAGGCGGTGCAACACATGCGTTTACGGTCGTAAAGTCGTCTAGTGAAGCATCGATTAACGTCAAAGACGTTTCCTATCGTCATCCGTTGCAACCCACCTACGCGGTCGAACACGTGTCGTACCGGTCTGACGGACCAGGGTTAACGGTGTGCATCGGGACGAACGGCAGTGGCAAGTCGACACTCCTAGAACTGATGGCGAAGAGTCTGCGCCCGCTATACGGGAAAGTGAAGTTATCAGAGCGGCCGCTCTATCTTCCGGCAGACCCCGAGTACGGGCCGTTCCCAAAAGCGTTGAATCGACGGGTCGAACAGTTGCAGGCGGTACTCGCGTCCACGTCGTCACTCATCGTCCTCGACGAGCCGACGGTCGGACTGTCGGAGAACGAACGCGACGCCTTCGTTGCGGCAATCGTACAAAAAGCCGAGACGGCGCGTGTTTTATGTGCGACCCACGATGAACGCTTGATTGCGGCGGCAGGTCATGTCTTATGTATGGCGAGCGGAGCGGTCGTGTTTGACGGCACGCGCGAACAGTACGTGGATCGGAGTACGTTATGGTCACTTACGTCCTCGCCCTCGTAACCGCGTTCGCACTTTTGTCGAAGTTTGAGCGGACGAAGTCACCTATTTCTGTATTGACGCAGCTTCTTGCGCTCGCCGTCATCGGACGGTGGCTTTTCATGGCCATACCGAACGTGCAACCGACGACCGCATTATTGATGCTGACCGCGCTCTATTTTGGATGGACGAGTGCAGGCATGCTCGCTTTATTCGTCCCGATTTTATCGGGACTTTTACTCGGCCTCGGTCCGTTCGTTTTGTATCAGTTTCTCGGTTGGCTGCTCGTGATCACGCTCGTTTACTTGTTACGACCGATCTTGTTACGGTCGCGCATGTTACTTTGGTCAATCGGGCTCGGCTCTGGTTTTTTATTCGGCTGGACGGCGAACTTGTCGTTCGCGGAAGTGATTGGAGCCGACTTTATCAAATTGCTCATCCTTAGCTTGCCGTTCGATTTGGCGCATGGAATCGCAAACGTCTTCTTTTTGATCGTCCTACATGATTTATTCGTTCGCATATTTGTCCGAGAAGACGGGTAAACATGAGTACTACTCGAGTGAGGTGGTTGAGCATGGACGGATACGTCAATATGTATGAGATCGGTTTGTTCCTCTTCATCGGACTATTGTTTATGGCCGTCAATATCTTCTTGATGTCGCGTCGGCTCATTCGGACACGATACGCGATGTTGAGCATCCTCGCTTCTAGCGTCTGGCCGGCACTGATGACCGTCTTGTCCGTTCAAAACGTCAATCTTCTCGAGGAGCTACGAGCCCGAACGGTCACACTTGAAGCCGTGTTCGCCTGGTCTCTCGTCGTCACGACGGCGCTCATGACGGTGATACCAGCTTTTATCTTTATTCGACGTCTGATTCAGCTGTCACGCCATGGCGACTGATTCCTCAACCTAAAAAAGCAGAGCGACTCAAACGTTTGAGTCGCTCTGCTTTTTTTAGGTTCAAGATGTCGGGAGCTGTTCGACCGAGGCATCTGTCGGTTTTTGGAATCGACGTAAAATTTCGAGACTGACCGCTCGCGGCATAATTTTCGCGAGTCCGACGAGCGCTTGGTTCGACAAACCTGGGATGATGACCCGTTTATTTTTCATGACGCCCTTATAACCGAAGAAAGCGACGAGATGAGACGGCATTTTCGATACCATCATTTCACTGCCGGCCCGGTTAAAGAAACCGGTGTCGGTCGGACCCGGGCAAAGGACGCTGACGTTTACGCCTGTGCCTTTCGTCTCGGCATGGAGCGCTTCTGTGAGTGATAAGACGTACGCTTTCGTCGCGTAATAGACGGCCATATACGGTCCCGGCTGGAATGCGGCGACAGAGGCGACATTTAAGACATAGCCGTGATTGCGGGCGACCATGTCAGGCAAGTACGCTTTCGTCAACTCGGTCAAGGCGTTGACGTTCAACCGGACCTCTTCGGCCTCGGTTTCCGCATCGAGCTCGATAAACTCGCCAGCCGTACCGAAACCAGCGTTATTGATTAAAAAATCGACCGTGAGCCCGGCGGCGTCAATCGCGTTCGTCAACCGTTTCACGGCGTTGTGTTCAGATAGGTCGAGTGCGAATACGTGCACGTTAATCGTGTATCGTTTTTCAAGCACTTTTTTGAGTTCATGTAACCGTGGCTCGCTACGAGCTACGAGAATACAGTCAAATCCATCTCGGGCCGCTAAGACGGCGAGATCTAGGCCGATGCCAGTCGAGGCACCGGTAATCAAGGCTGTTTTTGTCAAAATCGTCCACTCCTTCAATTAAAAAGTCATACATTGTTACTGATTTCTTCACCAGTTGTTAAATTCCTGCTTCGTCGACACGCTTGAACGTGTGCTAAAGTATATCAAGAATATGTGATTAGACTCACAAAGTCAGGAGAAAAAACAGATGATGATTCAGCTAGTTACTACAGCACAAAGCGTCGAACAAGCAGAGGCGCTGATCATGGCGGGGACAGACCGTCTATATATCGGAGAGTCGACGTTTGGTTTACGCCATAAAGGTGACTGGTCGCTTCCTGCTGTGAGAGAAGTCACAGCGCTCGCCCATCGTTACGGCAAAGAAGTGACGGTTGCCGTCAACAATTTGATGCATAACGATCAAATCGAGGCGTTGCCGGATTATTTACACGCGCTCAAGCAAATCGGGATCGACAGTGTGACGGCGGGCGATCCAGGTGCCATCCGCTTGATCCGTAATGCCAATATCCCCTATTGGTACGATGCTCAAACGCTCGTCACGTCGGCGCGACACATTCAATTTTGGGGTAAGCGCGACGCCATCGGGGCGGTCGCGGCCCGTGAAGTGACACTGACCGAACTTGGGATGATTCAACAGCAGATCGGGCTCCCCGTCGAGGTTCAAGTGTACGGACCAACATGTATCCATCACTCGAAACGACCGCTATTGACGAACTATTTCAATGAGATCGGTCGGTCGAGAGGGGACGCGGAAGCGCGCGAGTACTATATGAGCGAACCGTCTGATGCGGACAGTCGCTATCCCGTCTACCAAGACGACAATGGGACGCACGTCTTCTCCGAAGATTTGACGCTCATGGGTCAATTGCCGGTGCTCTTAAAAGGCGGACTGCATACGTGGAAACTCGAAGGGTGGCATGCCGGGGACGCGTTCGTCGACATCGTCCGTCTGTTCGACAAAGCCCGGTCCGATTTGTTGAATGGCCAGTTCGACCGCACGCTCATGGAACGGCGTCTCGCCGAACTTCAACCTGAACAATTCCGGCTTGGGACCGGACTGCTGTTACGAAATCCAGAAGAGATCAAGTGAGGGGATCAAGATGAAAAAACGTCCAGAACTACTAGCTCCGGCAGGAAACTTAGAAAAATTAAAGATGGCGATTCTTTACGGGGCCGATGCGGTCTTTATCGGTGGTCAACAGTTCGGGCTCCGCTCGCGGGCCGGCAACTTCGGATACGAGGAGATGACTGAAGGCGTCGCATTCGCGCACGAGCGCGGGGCGAAAGTGTATGTCGCCGCGAACATGGTGACCCATGAAGGGGATATCGATGGCGCGGGCGATTTCTTCTGTCGACTCCGTGACATCGGCATCGACGCCGTCATCGTCTCGGACCCGGCCATGATCGAGGTCTGTCTCACGGACGCGCCCGGTCTTCCGGTCCATTTGTCGACCCAGGCGTCGGCGACGAACTACGAGACGCTCCGTTTTTGGCAAGAGGAAGGACTAGAGCGAATCGTCCTCGCCCGTGAAGTGTCGATGGAAGAGATCAAAGAGATGAAGCGTCAAGTCGACGTCGAGATCGAGGCGTTCGTCCATGGCGCGATGTGTATCTCCTACTCGGGACGTTGCACGCTGTCGAACCATATGGCGCTCCGCGATGCGAACCGTGGCGGCTGCGCCCAGTCGTGCCGCTGGAAATACGGCTTCTTCGAGGCGGATGAGTTGTTGACAGACGACATGGCAGCGCGCGATGAGGAACCGTTCTCGATGAGTTCGGTCGATCTTGCGATGGTCCGGCACATACCCGATTTGGTCGATGCCGGCGTCGATAGCTTGAAAGTCGAGGGACGGATGAAGTCGATCCATTACGTAGCGACCGTCTGTAACGTCTATCGTCAAGTCATCGATGCCTACTGCGCGGATCCTGAAGGCTTCGTCTTCGACCCGGCATGGGAAGAAGAGATTTGGAAAGCGGCGCAACGGGAGCTCGCGAGCGGGTTCTATTACGGCATCCCGACCGAGAAAGAGCAACTGTTCGGCAAATCGCGTTCCATCCCGCAATATGCGTTCGCAGCGCGCGTCATCTCGTATGAAGCGTCGACAGGCATGGCGACGCTCGAGCAGCGTAACCATTTCCGCCGCGGAGAAGAAGTCGAATTCTTTGGTCCCGGGTTCGTCCGCTTCACGCAACGGATCGACGAGTTGTTCGATGAGACCGGGATGCCGCTCGAGACGGCGAACCAGGCGATGATGACGGTACGCGTCAAAGTCGACCAACCTGTCGCGACCGACTTCATCATGCGAAAACGAAAAGTGGCAGCAGTGAAAGTTCCCGCTTCGAGTGCCCGTTGACACATCCGTCAAGGCAACATAGTCGACCGTTCCATCCAATCTTGCTACCCTATTAACATATACGAAAAAGGGGATGGAAGGATGAATCAGAACACGGAGCAACTCCGGACCGATCCGATCGGACGCCTGCTGTTCAAGCTGTCGCTGCCGGCGATGATCGGTATGCTGGTGACGGCGCTCTATAATATAATTGACACGATTTTCGTCTCGCGTGGCATCGGCCCTGCTGCCGTGGCCGCGATCGGGATCGCGTTCCCGATTCAAATGATTCTAATGGCCGTCTCGAGTGCGGTCGGTCTCGGCGGGGCCTCAATCAGTTCGCGGAAACTCGGCAAAGGAGATGACGCCGGTGCCGCCGTCACGTTCATGAACGTGCTCGTGCTCGTAGGCGTGTTCGCCGCGTTCGCGGTCAGTTCGGCCATCTTCATGCTCGACTCGATCTTGACCGTGTTCGGGGCGACGTCGGAGATCATGGAATTGAGTCGTCAATACTTATCGGTCGTGCTTATCAGCTCACCGTTCTTCATGTTCACCCTCGCCGCGAGCGCGATGGTGCGGGCCGAAGGACAGGCACCTTATCAGATGAAAGTGATGCTCACGACTGTCGTCGTGAACTTAGTGACGACGCCGCTGTTCATCTTCACGTTCGGATGGGGTATTTACGGGGCGGCCTGGTCGACGGCGCTCGCTCAAGTCGTCGGGTCGGTGCTCATGTTACGTTTCTTCTTCGCAAAAAATCGCCGGACCGAGCTCGACTTCCAATGGCGGAAGTTTCGGCTCCGGTTCGGCGAGTTGAAGGAGATTATGGCAATCGGGTCATCCTCGTTCGTCATGATGGTGTCGCAATCGGTCTTGTTCGTCTTCGTCAACATCATGCTCGGGACGTATGGGGGGACCCAAGAATTGGCCACGTTCGCCATTTTGAATAAGTTCATGGCGCTCGTCGGGATGCCGATCATGGGCATCGTCCAAGGCATGCAACCGATAGTCGGCTATAACTTCGGGGCGCGACAGTTCGAGCGGATGCGCGAGACGATTTGGACGGCGCTACGGGCCGGAATCGCGATTGCGGTCTTCATCTGGCTGACGCTCCAGCTGTTCCCGGAACCGCTCATGCGCATGTTCACGTCCGACGCGAACTTGATTGCTGGCGGGGTGACGGCGATTCATGTCCTGTTCGCTGTCTCGTTCTTAACGAGCGTCCAAATGCTCGTCAACGGCATCTATCAATCACTCGGGAAAGCCCGGGTCGCGATGTTCTTGTCGTTGTCTCGACAGACGCTCTTTACGATTCCGCTCGTGTTTATCTTACCGAACTTCTTCGGTGTGTTCGGTGTTTGGCTCGCCTTCCCGATTGCCGACGGCTTGACCTTCCTGACAGCGGTCGGCATGGCGATTTGGGACCGGAAACTGCTGTTCCGTCCGTCAGAAGATGAGGTAGAAGCGAAAGCGACCAATTTATGAAACGAGGCTGGGACATAACTCAGTAGATTTATAAGAAAGAGGCCACCGGGAGCGACTTGTTCGCTCCCGGTGGCCTCTTCTCATTTTTATGG
>NZ_JACSMB010000015.1:0-75110 GCF_018618455.1 Exiguobacterium sp. s142
GTTCACCTCGTGAACAAGTATGCGAGAAGGAGACGAAATTGTACATTGTTATCCCAACGTTTTAGGACATCTTAAAACTATCATTTATACACGACCACGACCTGTGCCGCTCGTCGAAACAAGGCAAAGGCTTCTGGGTGATGGAGCAGTTGAGTGGCGCCCAAGGCTGGAGCCGGATCGGCTACTTGCCACGACCGGGCCACATCCGTCTTTGGACACACCAAGCCGTCGCCCGCGGCGCCGAGGCGATCGTCTACTTCCGTTTCCGAGCCGCGCACTTCGGTACCGAGGAGTTCTGCCACGGCATCATCGACCACGACGGCAAGCCGAAACGTAAATTCGATGAAGTACAGGGCGTCATGAAAGAGCTCGCGACGCACGGTGACATGATCAACGCGGCCGAATATAAGGCCGACGTCGCCGTCTATTACGACCAAGAGAACTTATGGGCGTGGACGCATCAGCCCCATTCGGATGCGTTCAACTTCAAGCAAGAGTTCGTCCGTTTCTACGGAGCGGCCGTGCGCCAAGGCGTCAACACGGACATCGTCTTCCCGGGTGACGCGCTCGACAAGTATAAACTCGTCGTCGTGCCGCTTTATTTCCTCGGCAATGACACGTTCGACAAATCGCTCATCGACTACATCGAGAACGGCGGCCACGTCATCTTCACGTACCGGACCGGCGTCAAAGACCCGATCAACCGCTGTCACGCAGACACGCTCCCGGGCAAGTTCGCGACATACGCCGGTATCGAGATCGACGAGTACGAGAGCCTGCAGGCCGTCCAGTCGAACCAGGTTCGCCTAGGCGACTACGTGTCTGAGGCGAACATTTGGTGCGACTTGATCACGCCAAAAGGTGCCGACGTGCTCGCGACGTATGAGCAGGCGTTCTACAAAGGGACGGCCGCCGTCACGCGTCACACGTATAAAGGCGACGTGACGTACATCGGCTCATCGGTCGACGATACGATGCTTGACACAATATACAATGAGGCGCTCACGCGCGCCGGCATCGACGCAACGCGTCTTCCGGACGACGTCGAGAAAGTCGATCGTCACGGCGACGGTCACGTCATCCGCTTCTATATGAACCATTCGACGGACGTCACGTCGACGGTCGAGATCGGTGACGAGTGGCAGACGCTCGACGGGGACGCGGTCTCGGGGACACTCGAGCTCAAACCGCTCGACGTCATTATGTTGAAACGGGAGGTGGGGGCATGATCTATCGCTTCGACAACCGGTTTGTCATCGAAGGGAAGCAGATTGCCTACGTGTTCGACGTCGACGACCGGGGCCGGCTCGTCCATCAATACCTCGGCGATCGGCTCCATGAAACGGATTACATTGAACTACCAGATCGTCGGGTGTTGCACTCGTCGTTCGAGACACCAGACGGCGTCGCCGCGTACGAGTTCGTCTCGTTCGGCGACCTCGTCTACACCGAGCCGACGCTCAAAAGCCATACGGCGACTGAACGGTTGCACGCCTTCACGTTCCAAGACGCACGGATCGGTCACGACACGCTCGAGCTCGACTTGGTCGACTCGATTCAACAGGTGACGGTCACGCTCCACTTCACCGTGTATCCGGCGTACGACATCATTGAACGGAAGATGACGGTTCAAGCCGGGACGGACGTCACGCTCGAGAGTGCGCAGTCGTTCAGCCTCGGGTTGACCGAGCGCAATCTGCGTCTCAGTCATTTTTCAGGGGCGTGGACCGGTGAGTTCCAATTACAACAAGGTGAGTTACTCCCAGGTAAGAAGACGATCGAGAGCCGGCGCGGCTTGACGAGCCATCAAAGCAATCCGTGGTTCGCGCTCGACGACGCGGCGACGGAACAGCACGGTGAGGTCATCTACGGCTTCCTCGGCCATTCCGGCAACTGGGCGATCCATTTCGAGCGCGACCAGTTCGGCTTCACGCAAGTGACGGGCGGGCTCAACACGTTCGACTTCGCGAAACGGCTGGCTTCAGGTGACGTGTTCACGACGCCAGCGGCCTATATCGGCTACACACAACTTGGTTTCGGGGCGATGAGCCGGAACGCGCACGACTTCGAGCGCGACGTCATCATGCCGGAACGGACGCGCGAGACGCTGCGTCCCGTGCTCTACAACTCATGGGAGGCTACGTATTTCGACGTCAGCGAGGACGGACAGAAACGGCTCGTCGATGAGGCCGCTGCGATCGGTTGCGAGCTGTTCGTCGTCGACGACGGCTGGTTCGGCGAACGGAACTCGGACGCGGCCGGTCTCGGCGACTGGCACGTCAACAAGACGAAGTTCCCGAACGGGCTAGAGCCGCTCATCCGCTACGTCGAGGACAAAGGCCTCCAGTTCGGCCTCTGGGTCGAGCCGGAGATGGTCAACCCGGATTCGAATCTCTACCGGTCGCATCCCGACTGGATCTACCACACGAATGGACGCCCGTCGACGACGTCACGCAACCAGTTCGTGTTGAACTTGGCGCTGCCGGAAGTCGAGGCGCACGTGACGCATCTGTTGGACGATCTGCTCGAGAACCATGCGATCCGCTACATCAAGTGGGACATGAACCGCGCCTTCTCCGAACCGGACAGCCCGCATTTAGGTGATGCGAAAGAACTGTGGCTCCGTCATACGGAAGCGGTCTACCGCATTCTCGACACGCTCCGGGACAGACACCCGGACGTCGCCTTCGAATCTTGTGCCGGCGGCGGCGGCCGGATCGACCTCGGCGTGCTCTCGCGCGTCGAACAGGTTTGGACAAGCGACAACACCGACGCGCTCGACCGGCTCGAGATCCAGGAAGGGTTCTCCTACGCCTATAACGCCAAGATGATGAGCTGCTGGGTGACGGACGCGCCGAACTGGCTGAACGCCCGCGCACTCCCGCTCAACTACCGCTTCGTCAGCGCGATGCAGGGCACGCTCGGCATCGGCGGCAACTTGCTCGAATGGAGCAAGGAAGACCTAGCCGCGTCGAAGCGTTGGATCGAGACGTACAAGTCGATCCGTCCGCTCGTGCAGCACGGGACGAGCTATCGTCTCGCTTCACTCAAGAAAGAAGGGTTCCACGCGATGGGCTATACGGACGGGGAGGACTACGTCGCCCTCGTCAACGCAGACCGCCGTCATTACGGCAACAACAAGCTGCGCCTCAAACTCGCCGGGCTCGACCCGGACCGCGTCTACTTATATGAAGGAAGACGTTTGAGCGGCCGCTACTTGATGCAACAAGGGATCACATTGACACAACAAATCGATTATGACGCTTACTGCCTGGTCATCCACCCGGCGTGAGCGATGGAAGGGATGGAGTCGTATGCTTGCATTTGATTTAGCACACCTGAACGAACAGTTCGAGACCGTGTTTTTGGCGGGGCCTGAGCGGATCTTCTTCGCACCGGGCCGCATCAACTTGATCGGCGAACACACGGATTACAACGGAGGTCACGTCTTTCCCTGTGCCATCACGTTCGGCACGTACGGGCTCGTCCGGAAGCGCGAGGACGGTATCATTCGCGTCTACTCGCTCAACTTCGAGGACGTCGGCGTCGTCACGTTCCCTGTGACGGACGGGACGTATGACGCCGGTCACGACTGGGCCAACTACGTCAAAGGGGTCGTCGCGCTCTTGCGACAAGACGGACACGACATCGGAGGATTCGACTTCTTCCTCGCCGGCAACATCCCGAACGGAGCCGGATTGTCGTCGTCAGCCTCACTCGAACTCGTGACGGCGCTCATGATCAATGACGTGTACGGCCTCGGGCTCGAGCGAATCGATCTCGTCCATCTCGGTCAACGTGTCGAGAACGACTTCATCGGCGTCAACTCAGGCATCATGGACCAGTTCGCGATCGGGATGGGCAAGGCCGACCACGCCATCCTGCTCGATTGCGATACGCTCCATCACGACTACGCGCCGATCAAGCTCGACGGTTACGACATTTTGATCATGAACACGAACAAGCGCCGCGAACTCGCCGACTCGAAATACAACGAGCGCCGGACCGAGTGCGACACGGCACTCGGCCTGCTAAAAGAGCGGTTCGATGTCGCCTCGCTCGGCCAGCTGTCGGTCGCGACGTTTGAGACGGTCGCATCAGAACTCCCGGAGACGCTCCGGAAACGGGCCCGCCACGCCATCTCGGAGAACGAGCGGACGAAGCTCGCCTTCACCGCCCTTCAAGACGAAAAGCTCGACGTGTTCGGACAACTGCTGAACGACTCGCACGCGTCGCTTCGTGACGATTACGAAGTGACCGGTATCGAGCTCGACACGCTCGTCCAGGCAGCACAAGATTGCGATGGCGTCATCGGCGCCCGCATGACCGGTGCCGGTTTCGGTGGCTGCGCCATCGCCATCGTCGACAAGACGTCGACAGAAGCCGTCATCCAGACCGTGTCGACCGTATACGAAACAACGATCGGCTACGCGCCGACATTTTATATCGCGTCCGTCGGGGACGGCGCGCGTGAACTCGTAGAGGAGGAAGTCAAATGAGTGTACTCGTCGTCGGCGGGGCCGGTTATATCGGCTCCCATGCAGTCCGCGCCTTGCTCGCGCGCGGGGAAGACGTGATCGTGATCGACAACCTTCAGACCGGGCATATCGAATCGGTCCCGAAACAAGTCCGCTTCTATGAAGGCGACATCCGTGACCGTGCGTTCATGGACGAGACGTTCGCGAACGAAGACGTCACAGAAGTGCTTCATTTCGCCGCCAACTCGCTCGTCGGCGAGTCGATGGAGGAGCCGCTCGCGTATTACGACAACAATGTCTTCGGGACACAAGTGTTGCTCGAGACGATGCGCAAACACGGTGTCGCGCGGATCGTCTTCTCCTCGACGGCCGCGACATACGGCGACCAGGACGAGATGCCGATCCGGGAGACGGCTGAAACGAACCCGACGAACACGTACGGGGCGACGAAGCTCGCCATGGAGACGATGATGAAGTGGTGTGACCGCGCCTTTGGCATTCGTTTCGTCGCACTCCGCTACTTCAACGTCGCCGGGGCCGATCCGTCGGGTGAAATCGGCGAGGACCACACACCGGAGACACACCTCATCCCGCTCGTCCTCGAAGTGGCGAACGGGCAGCGTGAGGCGATCACCGTGTTCGGCGACGATTATCCAACGCCTGACGGCACATGTATCCGCGACTACATCCACGTCCAAGACCTCGTCGATGCCCACGTGCGCGCGCTCGACTACTTGAAACGAGGCGGAGACAGCGACGTGTTCAATCTCGGCACGGAGACGGGACTGTCGGTGCTCGAAATCATCGAGGCGGCCCGCCGTGTGACGGGACACCCGATTCCGGTCCAAACTGGTGTGCGCCGTGCCGGCGACCCGGCGATGCTGATCGCGTCACCGGACAAGGCGAAACGCGTGCTCGGTTGGACACCAGAGCGCTCGACGGTCGATATGATTCTCACAGACGCCTGGAACTGGCACGAGTCACATCCGGAAGGCTACAAACACGTAGAGGGGGCGAGACGATGATCGATGCAACGATTGAAGCGCTCGTCGAGGCGGCGATCCGCGAGGAACTGATCACGGAGCAAGACCGCATCTACTCGCGGAACCGTGTGCTCGCACGATTGAACAAGCTCGACTTTGACAAGCCGACGTTCGTGCCGCGCGACTCGATCCCGAACTTGCTCGAGACGTTGACCGAATACGCGGTCGAGGCCGGGCTCGTCGAGAATTTATTAGAGGAGAAGGACCGATTCATGGCCGAGGTCATGGACGTGTTCGTCTCGAAACCGTCCGAGGTGACGCGCACGTTCAACACGCTCCGGGCAGTTGACGTCGAGGCCGCGACGAGTTTCTTCTATAAGATGAGCCAGGCGTCGAACTATATCCAGACGCAGCGGATCGCAAACAACATCACGTACAAGGCACCGACCCGCTACGGCACGCTCGACATCACGATTAACTTGTCGAAGCCGGAAAAAGACCCGCGCGAGATTGCGCGGGCCCGGCTGCAACCGGCGCCAGAGACGAACTATCCGACGGGGTTGCTCGCGATCGAGAACGAAGGTTACGGCGGACACTTGAAGCATCCGGCCCGGGCCAACCACCGCATCATCCCGCTCACGCTCGGCGGGGAAGAGTGGTCGTTCCAATACTCGCCGTACTTGTACTACAACGAACACTCGATTTTACTGTCGAACGAAGTGCGCGACATGGTCATCGACCGGTCGGCGTTCGAGCGTCTGCTCGACTTCGTCGGTCAGTTCCCGCACTACTTCGCCGGGTCGAACGCGGACCTGCCGATCGTCGGCGGCTCGATCTTGACACACGACCATTACCAAGCCGGCCGCTACCGGT
This sequence comes from Exiguobacterium sp. s142, assembly GCF_018618455.1. Classification (NCBI taxonomy): domain Bacteria; kingdom Bacillati; phylum Bacillota; class Bacilli; order Caryophanales; genus Exiguobacterium; species Exiguobacterium sp. s142. The sequence goes on from NZ_JACSMB010000015.1 coordinate 6,335, forward strand.
TTGCGATGGACGATGCCGACGTCGTCGCGACGTACCGCTCGGACCGTTACGACCAAGTCGATATCGAGACGCTCGAATGGCCGCTCTCGGTCGTCCGGCTCCGTTCGACGCAGCGTGAGCAGCTCGCTATGTTGGCGAACCAACTGCTCGGCCACTGGCAAAACTACGAGGACGGTGACATCGTACCGTATACGGGCGACGTCCGCCACAATACGGTGACGCCGATCGCCCGGCGCCGCGATGGCCGCTACGAGCTCGACCTCGTCCTCCGTAACAACCGGACGAGCGAGGCGCATCCGGACGGCATCTTCCATCCGCACGCCGACGTCCATCATATCAAGCGCGAGAACATCGGCTTGATCGAAGTGATGGGGCTCGCCGTGTTGCCGGCTCGACTCAAGACCGAGCTCGAACAAGTCGTCCGTTTCATCGAAGGCGAGGACGTCGAGGTCGCGGACATGCACAAGGCGTGGGCCGAGGAGTTGAAGACGAAGTCAGGTGACGCGCGTGTGATCGTCGACCAGGCCATCGTCGACAAGTTCGTCAAAGGATTAGAGGACGCGGGTGTGTTCAAACAGACGGTCGAGGGGCAGGAGCGCTTCACGGCGTTCATGAGCTCATTTTTGAGTCACGTCGATAAAGTGGAGTACGGCGCGTCGACTACGGGAATGAACAGGTAAACTAGTCGAAGTAGGTGAGCCAATGAGAGAAGCAACGATTGAAAACAAGAACGGGATGCGGCTGTCGGCGATCGAGTATGGCTGTGCCATGACCGAGCTGACGGCACCGGACCGTGACGGCAACATGGACTCTGTCATTTTGAAATATGGCGACTTGGATCAATACCTCGAGAACCCGGTCTATTTGGGCTCGGTCGTCGGCCGTATCGCCGGAAGAATCCGTAACGCCGAGATTGATGGTGTGGCCTTGACCCCAAGCGAGGCCCCGCATCATATCCACGGCGGGACGGACGGTATCACGTCGCGGTATTGGGACATGGACGTCGACGGACAGGCGATTCAATTCATATACTTAAGTCCGGACGGGGAAGAAGGCTACCCGGGGAACGTCCGCTTCAAAGTCATCTATGAACTGACGGACGACAATGAACTCGTCGTCACGATGACGGGTGAGACGGACGCAGTGACGTGGGTCAACTTGAACCATCACAACTATTTCAATCTCGGTGGCCGGCCGACGATCCACGATCATGTGCTGACGTTGCCGGCCGACCACGTCGCGCGGCTCGATGATGAGTCGCTCCCGACCGGGGAACTGCAGCATGTCGATGCGACACCGTTCGACTTCCGCGACGGGAAAGCAGTCGGCGAGGCGATCACATCAGACGATGAAGCCATCGCGAAAGCCGGCGGGCTCGATCATCCGTTCATCTTGAAGGATGGGGTGGCGCGGTTGCACGACCCAGTGAGCGGACGCGTGCTCGACGTCGAGACGAACCAACCGGTCATGGTCGTCTATACGGCGAACTTCCTCAGTGAAGAGACACCGGTCACGCTCGAGGGACGGCAGAAGCATAGCGGCATCTGTTTAGAAGCCCAAGCGCTTCCGGACGCGCCGCACTATCCAGACATCGCCACATCGATTGAACTGAAACCGGGTGAGTTGTATCATTCGAGGACGGTGTATAAGTTTAGTGTTGAATAAAATGGAAGACCATTGGACCTGTCGTAGACAAGGACGATGGTCTTTTGCGTTACGCTTTTACAGTATATAGCTCATTCAACACGTCGGTCACCGTCGCACTAAATGAATGAAACGCAGGAGCATCGACGAGCGACGTCATGGCGTCTTTTACGACAGTTGCGTTCGTCCAATCGGAAACGTCAGTCGCCTCCGTGTAGATACGGGTGAACTTTTTCCCTTCTTGTTTTCCGGACTTCCAAAACGAGATGTTCTTCGCTTCGAGCGTCTCAAGAAGCGGGAGACGTTCCGCGAAATCGATGGGGCCGACTTCGACATAGAGTTTGAGACGCTTGCTGCCTTTTCGTTCGAACCAAATAATCAATCCATAGTTGAGCCAATAGCGATTTAAGCAATCCATCCGTTCTAAATTTGGCAACCAGTCGTCCAAGACAAAATTAGGAACACGAGTATGCGCCGAGTAAGTGGTAACTCCTTGCTCTTTTACGAATTCAAGGAAGGCTTGGTGGACAATATTGCCACCAGTCTTGAAGATGTAGTCAATCGTTTGGCGCTTTCGATTGTAGATAAGAAGTAAATGGCGTTTCGTCTCTGCATCAAGTGTCTCGAGTGTTCGGACTGCTGGCCGAAGTTCGATTTGTTTTTGCTTCGCCGGATTGGCATTCGCGTAAAGCAAGTGAATCGCGGACGCATAGTCTTGATATAGCTGAAGCGCTATATTCATCGTATCTTCATCATCGACGAGTCTCTCTTCAAGCAGCGCGATGTAGTAAGACAAAAAGTCATAAATGTTGTCGGCAATTGTCGTCCGGTTCAGCTCGAGCTCTTGCGTGATCATCAAGCGGACATCATCATAGTCGAGGAACCAATAGTCGTCGTGTGAAGGGGCATCGCTCGAAAGTGTCAAATAGATCGGCAAGATGTTTCGAGTCGGAAACGTCTCATGGACATGGTCGAAGTAATGACTCAGCTGCCCGGCAGATTCACTCGAATGGAACTTGTTTTCGATGAGAAGTATCAAATTCAGCGAGGGGATATCAATCAACAAGTCGATGGCCCCGTTCCCGGTCCACCATTCCCGGTGCACCGTCACATCTGAGAGCGGGGCGTAAAGGAACGGTAGATAGTCAATGCCTGCAATCTTCTCTTCATTTTCCGGTTTCGTGATCAAGTTCATCAGTACTTTCCGCAAGAAGAAACCTCCCAATCGATGATTTTCGTTCGGGTCAAATAACCAAGCAAGGACGTTCGAATGACGAATCTCGTATTGATCGACGCGAAGTACTTTGAGCGGATTAAATTGATGGAACTGTTGATGGAGCCGGTTAAAATCGGTGGAATTTTCTAATTGCAAGATGGTGTCGAGTGAGTATGGCATGAGAGCCTCCTAAGAAGAGTTGATAAGATTAGTAAACTACAAAAATACTAAGGAAGATGAATAAATATTGGACGTGGTTAGAAATAGTTACAGGGCGATAAAGGATTAAAAGGTAATATTATGAGACGGATGATATTGCGATTGGCTCCGATCGATGATGCATAACAAGATAATAAAAAGTTTTTTATCTACTTTGTCGAATAGGTGTCGAACGATTTTGGAGTAGTGGGCGGAATATCATCTACCTTTTATTATAAAAGAAGAAGTATTTTAGCTTCCTATTTTGTAACATCAACAATGGAGCGTCTTGAGGTAAGCGAGAATTTATCGTGAAAACTATGAATCCGGAGGGACTAGAATGGACAAAACATTCAATTTTAATGAAGTAGATGAAGAAGTGTTTGAACAAGAGTTTGATCAAAACTATGATGACCAATTCAAGCAAGCGAATGACCAGCTTGAAAGCAATATTCTGATTGCGCTCGTTGGGGATGTAAACTGTGGAAAATCGTCTACCATTAACAAGTTGATGGATGGTGAGATTGTATCGACTGGGGCAAAACCTGGAGAGACGGTCGAGATTAAAGAAATTCAATACACGGATAAAATTGTATTTGTTGATACCCCAGGTCTCGATGATATCAACAAAGAGAATTCGCAAGTGACGCTAGATTATTATAAGAAATCAGACGTTATTTTGTTCTTCACGAATGCGGCTGGTACCGTGTTATCCGAGAATGAGTTGAAGAACTTAAAAGAGATTGAGAAGACGAACAAAAACATCATCATCGTCCTGAACAAGATTGATGCAGCTGAAGATATCGGTGGACTCGTTCAATACATCCAACAGGCGACAAACTATGTTTATCCGGTCACTCCAATCTCATCACGAACAGGTGAGAATATCGAGATGCTACAAAAAGAGCTCTTAAAAATTTTAGAGGAGAAGCAAAAAGATATTTTGATGGCTCGTGAGCTAAAGGACAAATCAACAACGGCGAATCGTTGGATCAACAGCGCAGGGCTTGCATCAGCCGCAATTGGAGCATCTCCAATCCCTGGATCTGATATTATCCCGCTAACAGGCATTCAAGTTGGTCTAATCATCAAACTGTCTCTTCTATATGATAAACCAGTGTCGAAAGAGAGTGCGAAAGAGTTACTGATTGCGACGATTGTCGGAAATGCAGGAAAGACAGCATTTCGTCAATTGGTCAAATTAGTGCCTGGCGCTGGTTGGGCAGTTGGGGCTGGCGTAGCAAGTGCCGCGACAATCGCATTGGGATATGCCGTCAAATATATGCATGAGCACAATATTGAACTTACAGCTGAGCAATTGAAGTTTGTGTACAACATGTTTTTGAATAAAGAAAAGAGTAAATAATAATCGGGTTAAGTCTAGACTGGACACTCTTCATTTAGACACGTCTGTAATTTTTTAATTTAGAGGTCACCGGACAAAAGAAGCAGCCTTAGCCTCACGGCCAAAGCTGCTTCTTTATATTTGCGTTATTTCCTCCCCGTTTGTCACGATGGCCTGCTTATACCAATCGAAGCTTTTCTTCTTCGAACGTCGAGAGCCTCATTTTGACTTCTCGATAAACGGGCTCTCGAGCGAACTAAAGATGTTGCCTTAGATCGCTTTGTTGATCTCCGGGTCCGTGCACATCGTACGGCTCGCGTAATAGCTGAAATCGATATAGTCGACCGTATATTATTTTAACAGCTCGAGGTCGTCGCTTTCCATAACAGACGTAAGGCGGATTTGACTCAAGCCAGGTTATGCCCACTGAAGGTAACATTCCTTCGCAGGGAACCATTCAATTGTTATTTGATACTTGAAGTGTAGCACGCGCTAAAACGAAATATCGACGCTTACATTTACAAGTGTTCAGATTTCTTCTTTTGGATAAAAAATGGACTCACCATGGTGTGGGCGAGTCCATTTGACAGGCTATACGGCATAGTCTCCGTTGTATTGGACTAGTGAAACGTCACGTACTTCCTCGATGTCGTTCAATCGATTCATGAAAGCAGTATTGTCGATTTTCAACCGTAATTCAGCCGTCAATTCGACCACATCTTTCCGAACAATTTTTGACTTGAGCGTGTAATCGAGTTGTTGCAGTTCACGTCGTACTTCATCGTTCCCATCTTCATAGTAATGGATCACGAGGAGATAAAGCGTATCGGTGTGCTTTTTACGAGATAGCATGAAGATGACTGCCCCGACGACGACTGCCCCGAATAGCGTCAAAAAGTAGAGTCCGGCACCACTTGAGATACCAGCTGCAATCGCCCAAAACATAAAGACGACATCGAACGGATCTTTGATGGCTGTCCGAAAACGAACGATACTGAGTGCGCCTACCATGCCGAGTGATAAGACGACGTTCGTCGAAATGGTCATAATGACGAGACAGGTAATCATCGTCATGACAAGTAAAGTAGCATTGAAACTCGGGCTGTAAAGGACACCTCGGTACGTCATTTTGTAGATGAAGTAGATGAAACCGCCGGCGATAAAAGCGGTCAACAGCCCTAGCATCACATCGATAATGGATAAATTCCCGAAGGTAAACTCGTTTAAAAAACTGTTTTTAATGACATCATTAAAATTAATTGTCGTTTCCATTGATTCCACTCTTTCATAATCCATGATAACGAATACTTGCCATCCGACAGTGAACATACTTCGAAATAGCAGATCGTTGGTGTGACTCTAGTTGTAGTAGTTGACGTATATACTCCGGTAAAAATTCATCGTACTTCACTTCCAAAATCGTTTTCGGATAATCGAGTACTTCTTCTGAAACGGGATGTTTCTCGAACAAATCGATACTATTTGTGACAAAGCTAAGTTCCTTGTCAAATGTGACTCGGACGTTGCCGAGTGTCCCGACGTACGCCTCACGGACGTAGTCGACGATGACACGGGGACGCATCTGAGAACTCGTCAAATAGTAGTAAAACTCTTGATACAGCGGTTCTGGCTTTTTCAACAAGAAATCATAGTTCCAATCTAAAATCTGTTCATATTCTTCACGCGTAATCGGGACAGAGGATTTCAAAATATATTCGCCTTGCCGACTCTTTTTTTCAAGTTTAATAACGTCTTCTGAGTAGTTGTACGTTCGAATCCGGAACTTCTTACGTCGGAAGATACCGCTATTCTTTTGAATCAAATCATGATCATACACGTTGTCGAAATAAAGACTGCGAATCAAGTAGCCATCCCGACTGACAGAGTGTTGGTCTTGGGTCAGGACAAGATTGATTTTATCTCGAAGGGTCGCATAGTCTTTTTCATTAATAAAGTACTTGAGTTCGTGCCGAAATCGCTTCATGGTTTTGCTCCTGGTATTACAATTTGTTGGACACCCCAATGCATTACCCGGTCATTATCTCGGTAATAGTCAAATGGGATTTGTGAATTTCCTTCCGCGTCTGTGACCGTGACGCGCCAATAATAACGACCGGGGTCAAGGATCGGAATCGAGTGAGAGAACGTTGTCATATTTTGCTTTTCGGTGACGTGCGTTGAAAAATCAGGAGATTTACTCAATTCAAAGTGATAACGTAACTCATCGTTTTGGATGTCGTAAGAAGCATCCCACCGAAAGACATCTTGCTTACCTTCACGAGCGTAGTTAAGGAAAATAGGCATTGGATTTTCGAGAGAGCGAATAAAATCTTTCTGATATTTCGAAGTGATGTTTTCGAGTGAACGATAACTCGTCGCGTAATCACTCGCTTCGACGCTTAAGAAGCGAAGGTCTGGTTCACTCGTGACAAGTGGGGCGACAACCGGATAGAACCCATCAATCAATCGTTTCGTGTTGTCCGCATTGATGACGCGCGTCAATTCCTCTATTTTTTTCTTCAGTGCTTCGACATGATCCGGGTCTTTCAAATAACGACGATGAAGGACGGTTCCCCAGTAGCGTTGAACACCTTGTTGCCAACTTGGCATGACGTCCGTCCGTTCGGTATCACGACCGAGTGCTTTATCGAAGTCCCATGGCATGAAATACCATTTTTCTGAGTTGAGGGGACTGTATAAATAATAGTTCGTCGACATCGTGTCATAGTTTCCAAACAAAATGTTCGTTCCAAGCCACGTTAAGTAATTTTCCTCATCAAAATAGGTATCGAACACTTCGTCGAACGGTTTGGATAGATCGTTCAAGTCATCGAGCATGGTCAACAATTCTTCATGATTATCTGAACCGTTAATTTTGAGAACCGACTCGAATGCGTTTTTGTCATAAGTCGGGTCGTCTTTCGTTTTTAATGCATCCGGATAGCGATGAAACTCAAAGTTCTCTGCCTTATATAAGTGACCATCTGGGTTCAATCCGCGTGCAGAGAGCGCTTCTTCATTCAGTTGTTCCACGTGCGTGTAGAGACCGTAACTGACAAATTCGTCAGCCTGGCTCGAATCCGTCATATCACGGACATGCAACTGAACGAAATTAGTACGTAAACTCGAGATGTCATTGAGTTGTTCATAATAGGCGAATGCCAAGCGATTGCGAACCCGTGTTCGGTCGTCCGCGTGCTTATTTAAATTCAGCACACTTTGACCGTACCAAAGTCCGGCGCTGTCTTGGAGTCGAATTTTATACGACTTTTGTGGCTCTAAACGGCTTGATCGACCTCGTAGCTCGATGGTGGCATTTACGGTCGCATCATCGAACAAGTTGATCGAATCGGGCCCCTCAGCATCGCCTGTCTCAAAATGGACGAACAGCTTCGGACCGCTCTCGAGGTTGCTGTATTGTTTATAAGATTCATTTAAATCATACAGCGTGATGTCATTTTCCGGTACCGTCTTTTGGTCGAACACAGTGACGTACACATGTTCAAGCCGGTTACCATCATGGCTGGCATACACCCGTTTGTCTTCAGCAAACGACGTCTCGGACGATTTCGTCTCGGGGGATGCGATAGTCGATGAAGCTGATGTCGACGTTGAAGGAGACTTTAGAATGGCTTGAAGTCCAAGCAAAACAAAAAATAAACATATGATACTGAGTATCGTTTTAGGATAAGGCACCCGTTTCATTAATTAACTCCTTCTTTCATGACAGGCTGCCGATTCGTCGTAAGAATCGTTCGGTTTTCGTCGTGATTTCTTGATAAACAATCGGCTGGGAACAGAACGTGGTGTAGTCGATGTCATTTAAGCTTCGGACGAGCAGACGGCCGCCCCATAGAAACCCGAGAACGGAGGAAAGGAACATCCCGACTCCGTACATATCGAAACCGAGTACAAACAACAGGGTAGCCATGAAACTCGCTATCGCATAAAATCCAGTCAGATTGATGGCAGCGCGACGTTCATCAAAGTAGAGCAAAATCAAGAAGAACGTGATGATCATACTGAGGAACCAACTACCGAGTACCACGATAATATAAATATCGATTTGATTTTGCGTCATTCCTAGGAAAGGAAGGAGGCGCACACCTAAAAATAAGAAAATGAACGTAATTAACATTTGGACTTGAGCCATAAACAAGAGCTCGGAACCGAGTGTTCGATACATCTCTCGTTTTGCATTCTGAATGTCTTTGAACGGATATCCGTTCAAAATCCGACCGTAGTACTTTTTATACGTCGTATAAAAAGTCGTCTCGAGTGTCACCATAAATAACACGAGAGAAGGCAAGACGCTCAAATAGGCATAAAACACCGGGGTGTCATAATAAGGCGCCATTAAGAAGGTTTCCCCGACAACGATGGCCCGGTCTCCAAACCAAGTAGCCAAGTTATGTCCGTATAAACCGAAGTAATACGCGACACCAATCAAAAACAGGAGCGGGTACTTCTCGAGATAGACGAGGAAGTAAAAGTAATTACGGTCGTTCACTTGAAAGTAATTATGGACATCCCGGAATAACCGAATCAATATGATAAAAAAGCCGATGTTCAGTCCGATGAAGACCGAGGTCGACGTCGGCGAATCGAGTGGTCCCGTTAATAGCCAAATGAAAAATGCCGAGATAATCGTTCCGAGTAAATAGCTCTTGACGATTTTTTTATAGTCTTTTAGAGCGGATACATACATCGATAAAATCCAAATAACAGAAAGCTGAGTGAAATATAAATACGTCACGAGCTTATAGCTGAAAGGTAGCGGGGACCCAGCATAGAACACAATCGTCATCACAAACCCGATTAAGACGACCAGACTGATGAGTCCATATAAAGACGATAATACGTGCTCTTCTTTTTCTAAAAACGTCTGATCGGCTACGAACCGAGAAATCGTGAACAAAAAGCCGCCGGTCAACAATTGAGAGAAGATGAATGTATATTGGACCGCTGCCATATAGATGTTAATCTCTGTGGCGGCGACGTCTAAAAATAGGAGCCACTCGCGTGATGCTGTGATTAATAGAATGGATAAAAACATGGGACCGACCGCAGTGATCGAGGAATATCCATAGGCACGAAGTTGGCCGAAAAAACTAGATTGGTCATACAGACGCTTCAGTTGAAATCCGATTCCGGCCATGACGTTCTCCTTTCTCGTAATAAGACTTATAACGGTCAATCATCATGTGAAGAGTGTAACGATTGACGACGCGCCCCCGTCCATTTTGTCCATACGTCATCCTCAATTCCGGGCGCTCGACTAACTTTATGATTTCTAACGCCAGCAGATGGAAATGCATGACAGGGACAATTACGCCGGCTGGACCGTAGTGATCTTCAGGTCCTTCTAACAGTTCACGGCAACCTCCGACGTCAGTCGAGACAAATGGAATCTCCATAGCAAGCCCCTCTAAAATCACAAGAGGTTGTCCTTCACTAATGCTTGAGAGGACAAGAATGTCCATGAATGTCAAGTAGTCCGTGACGTTGACAGGTCCAGTGAAATGTACGTTTTGTAAATCAAGTGTGTCGATTAAGTCGAGGCACTCGTCATAGTAATCTTCATCCTCGTCCAGGGGGCCGATAATATAAAAATTGGAGTCAGGGAACGTCTCCTGTACGATCGCGAACGCCTGTAACATCGTTTTAATGTCTTTGATTGGGACGACACGTACGATCGCCCCAATGTGAATCCCGGGTCGCTTCGTTCGGAGCTCTGGTGAAAATCGTGTGACATCGATGCCGTTTGGAATGAGGAACGTCTTGTTTGGGGGGCAACCGAGTTCCAATTGGATCTCGCGATTCCCTTCGAACAATGTACTGATGTCATCGGCGTATTGATAGGCGCAGTTGGATAAACTATAGAAGTAATCAATCCAAACATCCTTGAAATACCCTTTGATCCATGAGGACTTGATGATTTCCTCTTCACGTTCACGTGTATAAATCCCATGTTCCGTGAGAATCAACGGTTTTCCATACTGATACTTCGCAAGTGCCCCTAAGACGCCGGCGTACCCTGTCGACACGCTATGATAGACGTCGGCAACTGGCACTTTTTGATCGATGCAGACGAAGAGCGGCAACAACATCGAACGTAGCGCCCAAAACATGTCCGTGAATGGAACTTGCATGAAACGTTTTTCACACAGAATGGTGGCGATATCATAAAAATCTTTGCTTCCTAAAAAGTTCATAACCGAGTCGATTCGACCACTCGTAAAGAAGTTAAATAATACGTCCCAATCGGTCTGACGATTGGACATGAGCGAGAGGAAGGCCAACCGTTCGGTCTCGGTCAACTTGTACCGCTTTCCTGTCACGATGGTTTGATCTAAATAATCTCCAAGGTGAATCTCTCTCAGTTCAATCAAATTTGATGGTAGCGTATATTTGGGTTTCACGCCTTTTAGTTCTTTGGCGGAAATCGAATAAACGATGAATTCGTGTTCGGGCATTTCCGTAATGATGGATTGAATCCAGCTTGATACACCACCTGTGACGTGTGGATATGCCCCTTCTGAAATCAGACAGATTTTCATATAGTTTCCTCCAATTGAATCGTGAACGATAACGACTCAGACTTCACGAGGTATAGACCTGGACCAATCGATTCGAGCTGACAATCTTCGTAATCGGCGACAGGGGTTGGTGTCGTGAAATAAAAGAATGTGTCGCCTGAGCTCTCATCAAGCGTGAACGTGTACGTATCACCCGTCTGTTTCGTATAAATCGATCCATTAAAGAAATGGTGATTTTCTACAGTATCTGACGCTTTCATGGTGCGAAGCCACGGTACTTCACGTTGTTGCATCTCCTGACTTTTTTTAAAAGAAGACAGGAATCGTTCGCCGTCTTCTTCTGACGTGACGGTTTGAGGCGTTACTTGGGTGGACACGAGACCGCTCGAAACGAGCTCATTAAACTCATACCACTTCGTCAAGTCAATGTTTGTAAAGTCACTTGGAGAAGAGGGGAGTCGTAATCGATTCGTTTGGCCAGTAGGAAATCGGGTGCCCCCTAGAGTGACAGTCACATCTGAAAATGATTTGTTGAGTGGTGTCTCGTCGAGCGGTGAAGAAACGAGAACGGTTTTGACAGTGAGGCCTGGAAGCGCATACTGCAGTTGTTGACGGTTTGCCTTGTACCAGTTTTTTTGTTGTTTTTCTGGAACCGAGATGATGGCGACCTCACCACCAGAACGTAACGTCTCACGTCCATAGAGTGCCAAATCCTCGGAATAAGCGGACGTCTCAAGTTGTGGATTCAAAGAAGGGCTCGCTGTAGCCATCACATAGTTCAAATCATATTTGGCTTCAATCCGTTGTAATTCTGCCCAAAAGATATTCCGATAATAGTCGCGATCTGTCATGGATGACGAGATGTTTTTTTCGTCCGAACTATGGAACGGGAAGCCGTGTAATGTCGTAATCTTCGAATTCAAGACGGGGCGTAGCATCGGGTCTGTTTCAGTCAGACCGACGAAGAACAAAGCGTGCTCCGAAGGGTCTTCCATCATTGTCCCATTGAAGAAGACAAAACGACCTGCTTCATAATCAGTTTGCCACAGCAGTGGAACGTCTTGGCTCGAACGTGCAAGCAGTGTTGCGCTTGGATCAAGGCGAACGGATAAGGAAGAATTAATGAGCTCTTCGGCATCGAACGTTTGATAGTCCGAGGCGCCGAAAAACGGATTCATTAATTCAATCCCAGTTGTCTCGACGAAATTACCGACCTCAATCAAACCGACATGGCGGTACATCTCCATGAAGCGGGGACTTGGAGAAGGTCTCGTCGCAAAAAAGACAGTCCCCCCTTGGGCTACGTAATTCAAGATGATGTCTCGGTCACGTAACAAGTCGAGCCGCTCTGTCGCAATGATGACGGCCGTGGCTTCTGTTAGACTGGTCAGCTTTTCAATCGAGGACACGGTCACACGTTTGCCGATGCCTTCAAGTCGTGTTTGAAGAGAGGCGCTGAGACGCGTTTCTTTTTTACTATCGATAATCAAAAACGAATCGATTGCCCCGTCTTTAGTAGGGTCAATCGAGTGGGTGCGAATCGCACTAACAGACGACTCGGTAAACAAGGGTAGCTTCAACACATAGTCTGATCGAATCAAGACGAATAGAATGCCTAACACGGCGATAAAGATGCCAATAATATATAATCCTTTTTCAAGTTTGAACACATGTTTCACTGGTTTCACCTATATCCAAAATCGTAGTTGATTGAGTCCATCTGGTGATAAACGTATCTCAGAGGAGCGGAGCCGATGAATCATTTCGTGGACTCGACTTACATTTTTCATTGCATAGTGAACGGCCATTGCTTCAAAATAGGCAATTTCGTTCGTGGGATGTTGATGTAAAAATAAATCACTCGCTTGAAGCGCATGGGCATATTCACCAAGCGAAAGAGCCATTTGGATGCGTTCCACATGATAAATAATTTCAGTACGGTCATCTACGTCAATCAAATTGGATAGTGCATGGAGATAGGTGTAAGCGTACTTTGTTTGGGTGCGCCTGTCCAAAAATTCCATGTCCATAATTTGTTTTAAAATTTGTAAATATGATTTGATGACTTGTGGGTCCTCGTGTCGCTCTTCGAGTTCACGTTCTAAATGACGTAGTTGCTTGGAGAGATGTGTCTTAGCTTGTTGAAGCGCGGTTGCGGCGTAATGTGACGTCTCATTGTCTTCGCTCTTCAAAGCAGCTGCAAGCATCGGTGCTTGTTGGAGAAAATCATTTTTCAAGATATTCATCAATGTTTTTCGCTTGATTTGATTCGTATTTAAAATCAAAGCATCTTGTAGTGAAATCATATTTGTCTCACTTGATTTATCCGGGAGACTTAAACTTACATCTTCGTAAGCTTCTTTGCGTAAAAGCCAATCCGGAAGTTCTGCCGCCTCGTGTTTCGAACGTTGCAAGTAGTAGAGGATTCCCCAGCTGACAAAGGGTAAGGCGATAAGAGTGAACGCCATTGGAATAAAGTCTTTTCGCTGTTTGAGGAAGACGATGATAAGGACGATTACTGTAAAAACGTAGTGGAAGATTAATGCGTTACTCAACATACGACACGTCCTCTACGACATCTGCATGAATTGATTTCTGAGCCAGACGTTCGATTACGATTTGTGATTCATCCGCTGTAGCATTTGATAATAGGGCATACAGCTCATTGTCATCACGATACCCTAAATAGTCGGTCGTTCGTAAGGTTGAGTCTACTGAATGAATGACATTGTCAGTTATAGAGTTGCGAATGTGAAGTAACGTGTATGGGATATTTAACTCGATTTTGCCCTGCTCTTTTTGAATGACGATCCGTTCGAAATAATCTTGCTTCAATGCGTTCGTATTTCTGACATACCGATCAAGCTGGACGGCATCAATATAGCCAAATGAACGATCAAGCGATGAATTGATCAAGCGTGTCATAACATCAATCAAGTTTCGATACGACAACGTCAAGTTTTGGAACGGGACCTGATAGCATAAAACCACTGCGAAGATTTCACCTTGACGGAGCAACGGTGCACCGAACATAGCGTCTTCTGGCGAGAGAGCTTTATTAAAGACAATCTCTTTTGATTGCATGACTTCGTTCACTAGAGAATGTTCTTCAAGGTCCAGTGAGTTTTTAGGTGAAAATGCAGGATCGGCCGATTTGGCGGCTAATCGCGCAAAAGCAGATTGATTCACTAAATAGATGGCGAAATGTTCAGCCTTCAATGTTTTTTCAAGTACCGAGATCGATCCGACAAACAATCCTTCGGGTTCTAAGCTGTCAAGTGCGCGTGTCGCTTCGTAAACACTTCCGATACTATCTTCTGAATGAATGATTTGTTGGTGCAATTGATTTTTGATATCGAGTGTCTCTTCATAAATCTCATTTAAGAAGTGGTGCCGTTCACTCGTTGCGGCTAACTCGTCTTTTAAGAACTGGATTTCAATTTTTCGACGTTCCATGACATAACTCACAATCAGTCCAACTAATAGGTAAATCGTAAATACCGCGAGAATCGAGTTGTCGACGAACAAAGAAAGAATATTTCGGCCAGTCGCAGCATGGTCATAAAATTGGACACCCACCGCTAAAATAGAAGCGACGAGAGACTGTGTTTTTCCAAACAGTAAGGCTGCCAATAAAATATAAATAAACCAGTAATCTGGGGTGTCTACCACAGGTGTCATAATGAAAGAAAACATAAAAAAGATTAAAAACAGGGTCAGGTTTTCGGCAATTTGAATGAATGGGTGCGAGAAGAGGGTACCGAATACTGTCGATTTTTTATCAATTGTGACAGGGGGTATTACATCATGTTTTTCATAGTAGGAAAGGGTTGTATTTATGCCTTCTTCAATAGTGTACTTTGGAACCCAATCCAAATCTGTTTTGAGTTTACGATTTTCAAGCTGAAGCGTGTGAGCCTTCGGGGGATGGCTGTATGTCACTTCACTCAGACCGACAAGTTCACATAAATGGTACAGGGAGGTTTGAGTATTAGATGATAGGTTGTAAATACCGGTTAGTTGACTCATGACACCTCGATACATAGCATCGGCCACATCACCTGAAAAAATGAAGTCATGGGCCCATTCAGGACTCCCGTTTACGTTGACATTTGTACCGTTTGAAATGGAAGTGGTTAAACTAGTGATGAGTGTGCTGTCTTGACTAGTATGTTGTTTTGGTCCGTAAACGCAGGCAATTCGAAACACAAGTGTCGAAAGACCATATAATTCGGACCACTGTTGACAGTAAGCTTCACCGTGAAGTTGGTCGAGTGCGAATGGTGAGTTTGGAGCCGGGATTGCAGCCTCTACGACGGGTATCTCACTCTGATTTCCATATACCTCTGAGGTCGAACAGTAAATGAATTGTTTCACCTGATACTTTTTTGAAAGTGTCAATATATTAAGGAGACCATTCACGTTCGATTGAACAGGGTGAATTGGATGTGAATGTTGATTTGACGTGGCACAATGAATCACGACATCGAAGGAGTACGTTTTAAAAAATGTTTCGCACTTCGAATCGGACGTATTTGCAATCAAGTATCGATGTTTGAAGTCGATGTTTGCTTTCGTTCCAGTAGATAGATTATCAAGAATATGTATGTGATGACCTTCTTTGAAAAAACGTTCAGCTAGGGTACTGCCGATAAATCCATAACCGCCTGTAATTAATATGTTCATCTTCTAGCCCCTTCATAATTTGAAAATAAGAAATACGTAAACAATATTATAATTGACGGATGTTGCATTTACCTAAAATCAAAGAAAGGACAATGTGTTCTCCGAAAAAGTCGGGAAATGTAGAATTTAAATTGCATTTTCAGATTCTTCAACTTTAGATTGAAACGTATTCTATATTCTGCTCGTATGTTATGTATCAATTAATCAAAGGAGCGCTGACCTATGAAACGCGAACAACATATCCGCCGCCTCGTCGACTACGCACGGCAAGGCAAAGCAAAAGCGATTATGATCGGAGCCGGTTCCATCTTCCTGACGAGCACGTTCCTGCGAACGGTCGACCTCTCACAACCGCTCCTCATCGGACTCGGGTTTCTCGGCGTCGTCCCGCTGCTCGTGCGTGAATGGAAACTCGGGACAATCCGGAGTACATTCAACGATGACGCGACGTATCAACGGCTCATCCGCTTCCCGTTTTGGCTGACGCTGTTTGGCCTCCTTGTCTTGTACGCGTTGCTTGGGTGGTTTGAAACCGGCTCGCCGGGGACGTCGTTCTTTCTAGCGCTCGGCGTCCTGTTACTTGGCATGTTCGCCCTGCAACGCGCCTTCGACCGCAACATCCTAAAACTCGAACCCGACTATATCACCGACCGCGAACTGCATCGCGAACTGAACTGACCGACCGTCTCCTCGCGAGGCGGTCTTTTTTAGGTCCAAGTTCCTAAAAAGACAAAGAACGAAACGGAACGGCAACATGACATGATGTTGCGAAAAAATGATAAATGATTCCCTCCGATTGTCAAGATGAACAGGGAAAGAACGTATTACGGTAGGCTCATGCCTTATTTCTGTCGTCCATTCTGTCTGTAGGGAGGGAAACATGTATGAATCAGCAAACGACGATCGTCGGTGATCTCGTCGAGGTACTTAAGAAAAGCAAGTGGTTACTCGTACCGTTCATCCTGCTCGGCGGGCTCGCTGCTTATTATGTGAGCACGGCGTTCATCCAACCGACGTACGAGGCCTCGACGCAAGTGCTCTTAGTGACCGAACAAGAAGGCGACCGCGTCGACAGCTCGGAAGTGCTCTCGTCGCTCTCGCTCGTCAATACGTACCGGGTCATCATGAAAAGCCCGGCCATCTTGAACGAAGTGACAGAGCGCGTCCCGAACGCGCCAGACCCGATCAGTGACGTGCTCACGGTCGAGAGTGAGGAAGAGTCACAAGTCATCAGCGTCGTCATCACCCATACGGACGCGGCGGTGGCGGCCGAGACGGCGAACGTCATCAGCGAAGTGTTCGCGGACGAGATCCCGGACTTGATGAACATCGACAACGTCCGCATCTTGTCGCCGGCTGAAGTGCCGCTCACCCCGATCTCACCAAACATCCTCGTCAATACAATAATCGGTATGTTCGTCGGCTTGTTCTTCGGCGGGCTGATCGGTCTCTTACGCTACGTGTTCGACAAACGGATCCAAAACGAACAAGAGGCGGAACGGCTCTTAGACCTTCCCGTCATCGGGTCGGTGCCGGTCATCGAACGGCGTGACATGAAACCGAAAAAAATAAAAACGAACACCCCTAAAGGGAAAGGAGAGGTCCCTCATGTTTCTGAGAAAAAAGAACGACAATCTTCCTGATTACGGGCAGCGTGATTTGATCACGCTCGCCAATCCGAAGTCGCCGATCTCGGAGCAGTATCGGACGATCCGGACGAACCTCGAGTTCACGTCGATCGGTCAGAAGCTACAGATGATCAACGTCACATCGGCCTCGACCGGGGAAGGGAAGTCTACGACCGCGGCGAACCTTGCCGTCGTCTATGCGCAGCTCGGAAAGCGCGTCCTCCTCATCGACTGTGACCTTCGTAAACCGACGGCGCAGTTCACGTTCAACCTCTCGTCCCAAGCCGGGCTATCGACGATTCTCGTCGGACGGATCTTGCTCGAGCGGGCCATTCAAAAGACAGGTGTCGAGCGATTGTCGCTCCTAACCGCCGGACCGATTCCGCCGAATCCGACCGAGCTCATCGCTTCTGACCAGATGGTCGAACTGCTCGACGAGGTGCGCCGGCAATACGATATCGTCATCCTCGACGCGCCGCCGATGATGCAAGTGGCGGACGCCCGTCTGCTCGCAAAAATCGCCGACGGCACGATCCTTGTCATCAGCTGTGAAAATTCGGAGCGCCAACTCGTCGTGAAAGCGAAAGAACAGCTCGAGCGGACCGGGACGCATATGCTCGGCCTCGTCTTGAACAAGCGGAAGAGCGGACGGCATAAGTATTACGCGTACGAGTGAGGTGGCGACGATGAAGATTCTCCATATTAACGCGATCAACGACGTGAAGAGCACTGGACGAATCTGTAAAGAACTCGCATCTGTCCATCACGACTGCGGACACGAGACGCGTGTCGCCCACTCGACGGGACCGGTCACCGAGGCGAGTTACGTCATCGGCGATCCCGTAGACGTGAAGCTGCACGCGCTGCACGCCCGGCTCACCGGACGGCAAGGCTACGCCTCACGATTTGCGACGGAGAATTTGGTCCGTGACATCGAGCGCTACGCTCCGGACGTCGTCCATCTCCATAACTTGCATGCCAACTACGTTCATCTCAGGACGTTGTTCGAATACTTGGCCGCACGCGATATCCCGACCGTGTTGACGCTCCATGACTGCTGGTTCTTCACCGGCAAATGCACGCATTACACGACGGTCGGGTGCAACAAGTGGCAACACGGCTGCGGCGACTGCCCGCAACTTCGGGACGATATCCCGAGCTGGCTGTTCGACCGGACGAGCGAGATGCTCGACGACAAGCGTCGCTGGTTGACGGCGATTCCGCGTCTCGCCGTCGTCGGGGTCTCCGACTGGATCACGACCGAGGCGCGCTTTTCGTTCCTCCGACACGCTGCCGTATTGCGCCGGATTCATAACTGGGTCGACCTCGACGTGTTTCGTCCGGTCGACGCGACCGAGCTCCGGGCACGGCTTCAGTTGGCCGACAAGATGGTGCTGCTCGGTGTCGCGAGCACGTGGAGTGAGGCGAAAGGGCTCGGTGCCTTCCTCGACCTCGCGGCGGCACGTCCGAACGACGCCTTTCTCTTGATCGGCCGGCTTGACGACACAGAGCTCCCGGACAACGTCATCCACGTCAACGAGACGAACGACGCCCGTGAGCTCGCCCGCTACTACGCGCTCGCCGACGTGTTCCTCAACTTATCGGAACAGGAGTCGTTCGGCAACGTCACGGTCGAGGCGATGGCGTGCGGGACGCCGGTGCTCGTCTTGGACGCAACCGCGAGCCCGGAACTCGTCACCGACGATACGGGTGTCGTCGTCGCGACACGGGGACTTACCGATTTGAATTACGGGATCGAGCGCATCTTTGCCCGTGGCAAACGGTCGTACAAAGATGCGTGCGTCACCCATGCCCGGACGAATTTTGCGCTCCGTGACCGCGCCATCGACTACTTGGACGTCTATGCGACGCTCCGACACGAGAAAGTGAGGAATATTCTATGAAACCACTCGTCTCGATCGTCATCCCGGTGTACAACGGGAGCAACTATTTGGCCGAATGTATCGACAGCGCCCTGGCCCAGACGTATACACACATCGAAATCATCGTCGTCAACGACGGCTCGACCGACGGAGGGAAGACGGCCACCGTCGCCAAGACCTACGGCGACCAAATCCGCTACATCGAGCAAGTGAACGGCGGCGTCTCGAGCGCGCTCAACCGTGGGATCGACGAGATGCGCGGTGACTTCTTCTCTTGGCTCAGCCACGACGACTTGTACGCCCCGCGGAAGATCGAGACGCAGCTCGAGACGCTCGAGCGGGAAAGACTCGACCCGTCACGGACGATCCTCGTCACCGGCACCCGCTTCATCGACGAACACGGGGCCCCGATCCGACGTTACCAGCGCAAGTTCACCGGGTTGTATGAAGCGGGTGATATGTTCCGTCACTTGATGTTGACGTCGAGCCTGAACGGTTGTGCGCTCCTCATCCCGCGCGCGGCGTTCGCAGCGCGGCGCTTCTCGGAGGATGACCGGTTCATCCAAGATTGGATGTGTTGGATCGGGCTCGCGCTTGAAGGGTTTGACTACTATTTGACGGATGAGCCGCTCGTTCTGTCCCGGATTCACGGGGCCCAACAGACGAAAAAGATTGCCCACCGCGCCGAAATAGAGTCGGACCGCTATCTCAGCCAGTTACTCCTTGACGTCGAGCGCCGTCCGGACGCGGGTACGCTCATCCCGATCATCTTGCGCCATACGTTCAAAGAAGACGCGGCGGCGGTGCGTGAAGCGTATCTCGCGACCCGGGACGTGCGTGACTATTTCAGTCCGTTCGAACATGGGCGTCTGCGGTTCAACGGACTGTTGATCTCGAACTTGCTGTCGCTCTATCGGGGCGTCACGAACCTCATCTATCGTTAGAAAAGAGGCGACCTCATGACCATCTATCTCGTCAACATCGCACTGCTCGTCCTCTGGGCGATGCTGCTCATGCGTTCTGACACGACTTACAGGCGCGGTTGGTTCGTGACGTTCGCGACCGTCCAGTGGGTCGTCTTGTCGGGATTTCGTCACATCTCGGTCGGGGACGACACGGCGCAATACGGAGCGCTGTTCCTTGCGACGAAACCGTTGCCGCTCGAAGCGCTGACGCGGGACTTCTTTACCATCGTCTTCACAGAGAGCGAGGACCCGGGCTATTATTTGTTCCAACGGCTCACCCAGTTCGTCATCTCGGACTATCAACTGTATCTCGTCTTGATCGCCGTCATCTTCATGGTGCCGCTCGGTTACTTCATCTATAAATATTCGAGCGAGCCGCTCATCAGCTTTTTACTGTTCTCGGTCCTGTTTTATGAATTTTTCGCCGTGACGGGGTTACGCCAGACGGTGGCGACGGCGCTCGTCGTCCTCGTCGGTTATCACTTCGTCCGGGCCCGCAAGCTCCTACTGTTTCTCGTCCTCGTGTTCGTCGCCATGACGATCCATAAGTCGGCGCTCGTGTTCTTTCCGTTTTATTTCTTGGCCAACCGGCAACTGACGAAAGCGTACATTCTCGGCATGCTCGGCTTCATCGCCGCCTTGTTCGTGTTTCGGGGCCCGTTCTTTGAGATGTTGGTGACGTTATCTGGCTACGACACGTATGACTACATGGCCGGTGCGGGTGCGATCAACTTCAGCGTCATGCTCCTGTTCGTCCTGTTCGTCGCCTTATGGCGGCGCGATGAGATCTTGGCGAACAACCCGTCGGCGACGCATTACTTTAACGCGTTGTTCCTCGCGGCATGTTTCTTGCCGCTCACGTTCATCAACCCGTCGATGATGCGGCTTGTCCAGTACTTCACGCTGTTCTTGATTCTGATGATCCCGGAGATCCTCAAGACGTTCGAGCGGCGCGAACGATTGCTCGTCTATTACGCGGCGGTGACGCTTTTAGTCTTGTTGTTCCTGCAGGATGCACCGGTGTATACGTTCTTCTGGCAGTAAGGAAGAGAGGTGGAAACACATGTCGACACGCGTCGAGCCCGATGAGGCCGCGAGCACGCGCAAAATCAAATACGGGGCAGCGATGTCGTATACGCAAATCTTTTTCGGCATCTTGTCCGGATTGATCTATACGCCGTGGATGATCCAGGAGATCGGTCAGGCGAACTACGGGCTCTACATGCTCACCATCTCGCTGATCAGCATGTTCGCGATGGACTTCGGGCTCGACGCGGCCGTGTCCCGGTTCATGAGCAAATACATGGCCGAAGGGGACGAGGATAAGGCGGCACGCTTCCTCGGCGTCGCCTATAAACTGTTCACCGTCATCGGCTTCGTCTTGTTCGTCATCCTCGCGGTCGTCTATTTCTTCCTCGACTCGGTATACGCGGGGCTGACCGCGGCCGAGCTCGACAAGTTGAAAGTCCTGTACGTCGTCGCCGGTCTGTTCATCGTCATGTCATTCCCGGCGAAACCGTTCACGGGCATCCTTGTCTCACATGAGTACTTCTTGTTCTCGAGCGCGCTCCAGTTAACAGAAAAGATCGCGACCGTCGTCCTCATGGTGACGGCGCTCCTTCTCGGCTACGGGCTGTATGCGCTCGTCCTCGTCACCGCGTTCGTCGGCACGCTCGTGCTCATCATTGAATACATCTTTATCCACCGGAAGACGACGGTCCGCGCGAACTTCCGTGAACGCGACAAAGGAATTTATAAAGACATCTTCGGCTTCATGACATGGAGCACGGTCACGCTCGTCGCCCAGCGCTTCATCCTCAACATCACGCCGAGCCTGCTCGGGATGCTCGCCGGCAGTGCCTCGATCGCCTTGTTCTCGGTCGGGATGGTCATCGAAGGATACGTCTGGACGATCGCGTCGGCGCTCGGTTTCTTGTTCTTGCCGAAAGTGAGCCGGATGCTCACGCGTGACGACAGGGGAGGAATCGCCGTCTTGTTCGTCCGGATCGGTCGCATTCAGCTCTACATCGTCGGATTGATCGTCCTGTCGTTCTTCGTCCTCGGACAAGAGTTCATGCGGCTCTGGGTCGGCGAGGCGTTTCGTGACTCATATTACGTCGCGCTCCTCCTTATCACCCCGAGCCTCATCACATTGACACAAGACATCGGCAACACGACGCTCATCGCCGAGAACAAAGTGAAATATCGGGCGTATGGCGCACTCATCGTCGCCTGTATCAGCATCACGTTATCTCCGCTCCTCATCCCGATTTACGGGCCGATCGGGGCGGCTGTCGCCATCTGTATCGGCAATGTCGTCGGGCTCGTCTTCTACATGAACTTCGTCTACAGCCGCATCCTCAAACTCGACATCGTCCTGTTTTTCCGGTCATGCCACGTGAGGATTCTTCCGGCGCTCGCGCTCTATACGGTCATCGGTTGGGGCATCCAACAGCTGTTCCCGGCGTCGAACCTGTTCACCTTCGCCTTGAAAGGGGGCGTGCTCGTCGTCCTCTATGGCATCATCATGTGGTTCCTCGCGTTTGATGACAGCGAGAAAGCACTCGTCCATCAAGTGTTCGCCCAAGTGAAGATCCGCATCCTATCCATCCACCATACTTCTTAGGAGGGAACGTTATGAATCGACTCAAAGTGATGACCATCGTCGGCACGCGCCCGGAAATCATCCGTCTCTCGGCCGTCATCGCCAAGCTCGAGGCGTCGGAGGCGATCGAACACATCCTCGTCCACACCGGACAAAACTACGACTACGAGTTGAATGAGATCTTTTTCGAAGACTTCGGTCTGCGCACACCGGACTACATCCTCGACGCCTCCGCGGACGGGCCGATGGCGACGATCGGCAACATCTTGATCGCGGTCGATCCGGTGCTCAAGGCGGAACGACCGGACGCCGTCCTCATTCTCGGCGATACGAACAGCTGCCTCGCCGCCATCGCCGTCAAACGCCATAAAATCCCGATCTTCCACATGGAGGCAGGGAACCGCTGCTTTGACGAACGGGTGCCGGAAGAGACGAACCGCCGCATCGTCGACCATATCGCCGATGTCAATTTGACGTACAGCGACATCGCCCGCGAGTATCTTCTGAAAGAAGGGCTCCCGTCCGACCGCGTCATCAAGACGGGCAGTCCGATGTTCGAGGTGCTCACGCGCCAGCGAGACAAAATCGACCGCTCGGACGTGCTTGACCGGCTCGATCTGACGGCAGGCGGCTACTTCGTCGTCTCCGCGCATCGGGACGAGAACATTAGTGCGGATGAGAACTTCTTCGACCTCGTCGACACGTTGAATGCGATCGCCGAGACGTACGACCTCCCGCTCATCATCAGCACGCACCCGCGCACCGCCAACCGGATTCGCGAGACCGGGGTGACGCTGCACCCGAATATCCGCACGCTCAAGCCACTCGGGTTCAGCGATTACGTCCACTTGCAACTTCATGCGAAAGCGGTACTCAGTGACAGCGGGACGATCAGCGAGGAGAGCTCGATCCTCGGGCTGAAGGGCTTAAACATCCGCCAAGCGCACGAACGGCCCGAGGCGATGGAAGAAGGGGCGGCGATGATGGTCGGCTTGAAACGCGACCGCGTCCTCCAGGCGCTCCGCGTGTTAGAGGAGACGGATACGCCGATGCGCCTGGTTTCCGACTACGCGATGCCGAACGTGTCCGATAAAGTGCTCCGCATCTTGTTGTCGTACACGGATTATGTGATGCGCGAAGTGTGGAAACAGACTCCGGGGAGTCCGCTCAAGAAGGAGGTGTGAGGGATGCGCTATTTGAATCAAAAGCGGAAACTCGACATCGTCTTAAGTTCGCTCGCACTATTTTTGCTCGCACCGTTGCTCGTGTTGATCGCGATTTTGATCAAACTCGACTCGAAAGGACCGGTCCTGTTCAAACAGCAGCGCGTCGGTCAGGACGAGACGTTGTTTTGGATCTATAAGTTCCGGACGATGCGGGACGACACGCCGAAAGACGTGCCGACCCACCTGTTCGCCGACCCGACGAAACACATCACGCCGATCGGTAGCGTCCTCAGGAAGACGAGCCTCGACGAACTCCCGCAACTCGTCAACATTTTAAAAGGCGACATGGCGCTCGTCGGTCCGCGGCCGGCGCTGTGGAATCAGACCGATTTGATTGAGGCGAGACGCGCAGAAGGCGTCGCCCCGGTCAAACCAGGCCTGACCGGGTGGGCGCAAGTGAAAGGACGCGATGAGCTCCCGATCGAGGTGAAGGCGAAGTTTGACGGGGATTACGTCCGGCACATGGGTCACCGTCTCGACCTCGTCTGTATCTTGTTGACGGTCCGAAACGTCCTCCTGCGCAAAGGCATCATCGAAGGGCAGGTCGAACCGCCGACCGTCCCGTTGAAAGAAAAAGAGATGACACATGTTGCGAAAAAATGATAAGGGTTTCCCTTCTATTACCAATTCATTTCAAATTTGGCGGGTAAAAGACTTCATACACAACCTCCTGACCTCTCAGACAATGCACCTCAGAAAGGAGACTCGATCATGTTTTCGAATAAGACTTTGCTCATCACCGGCGGGACCGGCTCGTTCGGCAACGCCGTCATGGAACGGTTCCTCCATACGGACATTAAAGAGATCCGTATCTTCTCGCGCGACGAGAAAAAACAAGAAGACATCCGCAAGCGCTACAACGATGACAAACTGAAATTTTACATCGGTGACGTGCGCGATTCGAATAGCGTCAAGAACGCGATGTACGGCGTCGATTACGTGTTCCACGCCGCGGCGCTCAAACAAGTCCCATCGTGCGAATTTTTCCCGATCGAAGCCGTCAAGACGAACATCCTCGGCACCGAGAACGTCTTGAACGCTGCCGTCGACGCCGGTGTCGCGAAAGTGATCTGCCTGTCGACGGACAAGGCGGCCTATCCGATCAACGCGATGGGCATCTCGAAAGCGATGATGGAAAAAGTATTCGTCGCCAAGGCACGCGCCGTCGGACCGGACAAGACGCTCATCTGTGGCACCCGTTACGGAAACGTCATGGCGTCACGCGGCTCGGTCATCCCGCTCTTCGTCGAACAGATCAAAAACGGGGAACCGCTCACCGTGACCGACCCGCTCATGACCAGGTTCTTGATGAGTCTCAGTGACGCGGTCGAACTCGTCGTGTTCGCCTTCAATTATGCGCACGCGGGCGACATCATGGTCCAAAAGTCACCGGCTTCGACGATTGGTGACCTCGCCGAGGCGCTCAAACAATTGTTCCAAGTCGACAATCCGGTCAAAGTCATCGGCACCCGGCACGGCGAGAAGACGTTCGAGACGCTCATGACACGTGAAGAACACGTCCTCGCTGAAGATATGGGCGGTTTCTTCCGTGTCCCGGCCGATAACCGTGATCTCAACTACGATAAATACTTCAGTGAAGGCAGCAGGGAGCTTACGGTCCAAGGCGAGTACAACTCGAACAACACCGAACAGCTCGGCGTAGAAGACGTGAAACGGCTGTTGTTGACGCTGCCCTACATTCAAGCAGAACTCGCAGCTTGGCACGTGCTGAGCTCGACGAAGCGGATCGGGTGAGGTGAGTCTGATGAAACAACGGCTCGTCTTCATCACGAACATCGCCGCCCCGTATCAAGTCAAGTTCTGCTACGCGCTCCAAGAACATTTCGATACCGAGTTTTGGTTTTATGACCAATTGACTGCCCGGCGTCCCGACTGGTGGAAAGTCCCGCTCGGTGATCGCTGCCGAGTTCTATCCGGTTCACGATTTATTGGGCCACTTAATTACGTTTCCTTTGATGTATTTAAACAACTCAATCGATTTGAGCCGGATATTATTTTGCTTGGAGGTTTCACACCGCTTCATTCGCTCATCTTGAAGATTGCGAAACGAAAAGGAAGTAAAGTCGTCGTCTTGAGCGAGCCGATTCGGGACGTGTCAAACGAGGATAACGCTTCGGACAAGTTGCTCGAACGAGTCAATGCGAAATGGAAGACACGAATCTTGCATCACATGTTTGCTGGAGCTGACCTCATCTTCGGAATGGGACAAGTCGCACGTGATCAGTTCGTTCGTGAGTTCGGATTTACTGATAAACAAGTCGTCAATGCACCATATCCAATCGATATTGAGGTTTATTTCGACCATCCGCTTCGTGTGAAACGGCGAGGTGATCCGATTCGGATTTTGTTCGGGAACCGGCTCATCGATCGCTACCAACCGCTCGTCGCCCTAGAAGCGTATCGAGCCTTGAAACGAGACTACCCGAACCTGTCGCTCGCATTGAATCGCGATGGACACTTATACGAGGTGTGTCGTGACTACATCAAGGAGCATGACCTCGAAGGTGTGACGTTCTTGGATGAAATCGACGCCTGGGACAATATGCATCTCGTCTATCGTGACTCGGACATCTTAGTCTTGCCGGCGACCTATTCGAACGGCAACTTGACGATCATCGAGGCGTGCGCGTCCGGGATGGGCGTCGTCGTCAGCCGTCAAGTCGACAACGTCTCGGGGCATTTGACGGAAGGGGAGAACTGTTTCAAGTGTGAGCCGACCGCTGCGTCGCTCGAGGCGTCACTCCGGAACTATCTAGAAGTACCGGAACTTCTCGAAATACATGGAGCCCTTTCAAAACAAAACGTCGAGCATCGACGAAATTCTAGTACTGCTTTAACGTATCGGGATTTAATCGCACAAGCTAATCTCATCTGACAACAAAGGAGATTAACAACATGATGAAGCTCATGTTACTCGGAGGAGCCATGCACCAAACGCCAGTTATTTTGAAAGCGAAAGAGAAAGGAATCTTCACGATCCTGTGTGATTACTTGCCGGACAATCCGGGGCGTCACGTCGCTGATCGCTATTATTGCGTCAGCACACTCGACCGGGATCGCGTGCTCGAATTGGCACAGGAAGAGAAAATCGATGGGATTCTCGCCTACGCGTCCGACCCGGCCGCTCGGACCGCGGCTTACGTCGGCGAAGCGCTCGGACTCGTCACGAACCCGTTCCAGACGGTCGAGACGTTGACGAATAAAGCCAAATTCCGTGCCTTCTTGAAAGCGAACGGCTTCCCGACGCCTGAGGCATACGCTTTCACCGAATTCGAGACGGCCGTTTCAGCACTGTCGACGATGCGTGGGACGTACGTCGTCAAACCAACCGACTCGTCGGGCAGTAAAGGGATTAGCCGCATCACCTCGTCGGATACGCCCAGGAAGATTCGCGAGAAGCTAGCCGCAGCCTTCGAGATGTCACCGGGCGGAGAGATCGTCGTCGAGCAGTTCATCAAACGTGATGGCTATCAAGTCGCAGGAGACGGGTTTGTGATCGATGGAAAACTCGTTTTTCGGTGCTTTGGGAATGGTCACTTCAATGATAAAGGGATCAATCCATACGCACCGATTGCTGCGAGCTTTCCAAGCGTTCACTCGGAAAAGATTCAAAAACGTGTCCATGAAACACTTCAGCGTATGATCACAGCAGTCAAATTTCAGAATGGGGCACTCAATTTTGATATTCTCGTTTCTAATCGAAAAATCTATTTGATTGATATCGGCCCCCGTAACGGCGGCAACTATATCCCGCAGATCATCGAACAGGCGACCGGCGTCGACATGGTGAGCGCGACGATCGACCTCGCGCTCGGACGACCGGTCGAACTGGAAATGAAACGTGTCACGACGCCGTCGAGTTATTTCATTCTCGGCAGCCAAATCCCGGGGCGTTTTATCGGACTCACGTTCGCATCCAAAGGGTACACGATCGTCAAATCGAATTTGGCCTACGCGATCGGTTCGGATGTCCCACGCTTCGAAGGGGCGAACAAATCGCTTGGCAGCCTCATCCTGCGATTTGAAGACGTGCCGACGATGCTCCGTTTGCTCGATCATCCGGACAAATGGGTGACGCTTCACGTCACGCCGGCTACTCAACGGAAGGAGGGATTATCATGGACATCGTCGTCACCGGAGCAAACGGCTTTTTAGGAAAACACCTCACGCACGCACTTGAACAGGATGGACACAACGTCCTTAAAGTCACGCGGGAGACACACTTCGCTGAACGGAGCCGGATGCTCCGAGCGGCCGACTTCGTCTTCCATCTCGCCGGCATCAACCGGCCGGAAGACCCGCACGAATTCATCACCGGGAACGTCGATTTGACCGAGGTCATCGCGACGGAGCTATTGTCATACAACCCGGTCCCAATCGTGTTCGCCTCATCGATCCAGGCGACACAAGACAATGATTACGGTCGCAGCAAGCGTGACGCGGAAAACGTGCTCGTCGTCTACAGTGAACGCTCGGAGACGCGGGTCCACTTGTTCCGCTTGCCGAACGTGTTCGGGAAGTGGGGGCGTCCGTTTTATAACAGCGCCGTCACGACGTTCTGTCATCAGATCGCGCGCGGCGAGACGGTCACAGTGAACGACCCGGACCGATTGCTCACACTCGCCCACGTCGATGATGTCGTCGCCTCGTTTCTTGAGACGTTGACGACGGACGTCTCGCTCTATCCGACCGTCCCGGCGCATGAGATCTCCCTGCTCGACGTCGTCCGGACGCTCGGGGCGTTCGAGACGATGCGGGCGGCGCACAGCGTGCCGGACTTGTCGGACGCGTTCACGAAACAGCTGTATAGCACGTACACGAGTTACTTGCCGAGAGAGCGGATGGTGACACCGCTCCTGATGCACCGCGACGCGCGCGGCTCGTTCACCGAGTTCTTGAAGACGCCGGACCGGGGGCAAGTGTCGGTCAACGTCGCCAAGCCCGGCGTCAAAAAAGGGGAGCATTGGCACGATACGAAGCATGAGCAATTCCTCGTCGTCAGCGGGGAAGGGGTCATCCGGCTCCGCGAGGTCGACGGGACCGAAGTCATGACGTTCCATGTGAGCGGGGAAACGCTCGAAGTCGTCGAGATCCCGCCTGGATACGTCCACAATATCGAGAACGTCGGCACGACCGACCTCGTCACCATCATGTGGGTGAACGAACCGTTCGACCCGGGCCAGCCCGACACGTACTCAGGCACCGTCGACCGAGCTGAAACCGAAGTGTTGTGAGGAGGAAACGCGATGATCATGGTCAGTATCAACTGCATCACCTATAACCATGAGGCGTATATCGGTCAGGCGATCGAAGGATTCCTCATGCAGGAGACGGATTTCGACTTCGAGATCCTGATCCATGAGGATGCGTCGACGGACCGGACAGCCGAGATCGTCCGGGGTTACGAACGCATTCATCCCGACAAGATCCGGGTCATTTATCAGACGGAAAACCAGTACTCAAAAGGCGTGTTCGTCAACTTGTTGAACGAAGAGCGGGCCCGCGGCAAATACGTCGCCCTCTGTGACGGTGACGACTACTGGACCGACCCGCACAAGCTGCAAAAACAAGTCGACTACATGGAAGCAAATCCCGACTGCACGCTTTGCTTCCACGACGCCTACGTCGAGACGGACGACACGTTGCATACGGATTGGCGCGTCATTCCATGGATGCCTGAGAACCGGAAGTATGCGTCGTTTGAAGCACGGACGTACAACGCCGGTGAGCTGCAACTGCTCGGGTTCATCCCGACGATGTCGATGTTGTACCGAAACGGACTGATCATGGACGGGCCGGACTGGTTGAGCGATGCGCCGGCAAAAGACGGGGCGATGAAACTGTACGTCGCGAGTCATGGCTACGCCTACTATATGCCCGAGGTGATGAGCGTCTATCGGTTCGGGGTCAAAGGTTCGGCGACGACGATCTGGAACGAAGGGAATCTCGAGCGGGATATCGCGCGTCACGAGGCGTTCATCCGCTTCATTGACACGTTCGATGCGTATTCGAAAGGACAGTACCGTCAAGAGATGGAGGTTTCACGGATCTCGTTCGAGGTCGGGTTACACCGGCTGAGACGAGACTATGCCGCTTTGAAGTCACCACGGTACGACCGCTACCTTGACCGCTTCATCGGCAAAGAGCGGATTCGTCCTTATTTGATGGTGCGTCATCCGATTGTCACCGAACTGTTGATTCGGCTTCGGTCGCTACGGGCGACGTAAGGAGGGCGACGAATGTGAAACTGGCGATCATGCAACCTTATTATTTTCCATACCTCGGTTACTTCCAACTCATGGCCGCGGTCGACACGTTCGTCATCCTTGACGATGTCCAGTTCATTAAAGGGGGCTGGATCCATCGCAACACAATCCTGCTCGAGGGTAAAACGAAGCCGATTTTAATGCCGGTCGAGCACATGTCTCAACTGCGTTTGATCAACGAGCATGACCGTGTGCTTGATGCGAAGCAGCGGCACTCCCAGTTACGTCTCATCCGTCACGCCTATCAGCGTGCGCCTCACTTTGACGACGTCATGCCGATGGTCGAGCGGATCATGAAAGACGAGGAGCGGAACGTCGCCGCTTACTTAGGGAGTCTCTTGAGTGAGGTGCGTGACTATATCGGACTCGACACATCAATCGTCTATTCGTCTGATCTCACGAACGACAAAGATGCGAAATGTGAGCACCTTGTTTTATCCATCTGTGAACATTTAAATGCGGACCATTACATCAACGCGATCGGGGGTACGGCCTTATACGATAAAGCGATGTTCGCCGAAGCCGGGGTCGTGCTCGACTTCATTAAGATGGACCCGGTCACATACCGGCAATTCAATGAACCGTTCACACCGAACTTGTCGATCATTGATGTGCTCATGTTCAATTCGAAACCGAAAGTCCGCGAGTTGCTGAACGCCTACACGCTAACTTGACTTAATAGAAGGAGAGGGACTAGATGAACTTACCGAAACACGATCTGTTGCCGCCGATCCCCGTGACACGTCCGGCGATGCCTGAGTTCGAGGCGTACGTCGAGATGATCCGACCACTCTGGGACAGCCGCTGGCTCAGCAATCGCGGCGAACACGTCCGCGCACTCGAAGAAGAATTGACGGAATTGCTCGGTACAGAGCACGTCTCGCTCCTGACGAACGGACATTTGGCGCTCGAGACGGCGATCGACGTCCTCGGCCTCTCGGGCGAGGTCATCACGACACCGTTCACGTTCGCCTCGACGACGCATGCGCTCGTCCGAAAAGGACTGACACCGGTCTTTTGTGACATCAATCCGCTCGACTATACGCTAGACGTCTCGCAGCTCGAGTCGCTCATCACCGACAAGACGTCGGCCATCCTTCCGGTGCACGTGTACGGCAACGTTTGCCACGTCGACGAGATCGACCGCATCGCCAAACGGCACGGGTTGAAAGTACTGTACGATGCGGCCCATGCGTTCGGGGTCACGCATCAAGGACGGAGCATCGCCACATATGGAGACATGAGCATGTTCAGTTTCCATGCGACGAAAGTATTCCATACGATCGAGGGCGGTGCGCTCGCCTACGATGAGACGAGTCACCACGCCGCCATCGAACAGGCCGTCAACTTCGGCATCACCGGACCCGAAGCGGTCGAATCGGTCGGGGGCAACGCCAAGATGAACGAGTTCCAGGCGGCGATGGGGCGCTGTAACTTGCCGCGGTTCGAGCACGACGTCATGAAACGGCGCGCCATCGTCGAACGCTATGACGAACGGCTCAGGGGAATCCCGACGATTCGCTTGAACCGCCGAGGCGACGACACCGTCTCGAACTACGCCTACTATCCGGTGCTGTTCAAAGGCGACCGACGCCGCCGCGACGAGATGATAGCTTGGCTCGCCGAGCACGGCATCTTCGCCCGGAAGTACTTTTATCCGCTCGTCACCGATTTTAGTTGTTATACGTTCGACGCCCGCATGCCGAACGCGAAATATGTATCCGACCGCATCTTGACGCTGCCGCTCTATCCGGACATGACGCTCGAGATGGTCGACCGGATTTGCGACTTGATTATTGAAGGAGGGAACCGGACATGAAAGGAATCATTTTAGCAGGCGGTAATGGGACACGGCTCTATCCGATGACGAAAGCAGTCTCGAAACAGTTGCTCCCGATTTACGACAAGCCGCTCATCTACTATCCGATGTCGGTCTTGATGCTCGCTGGGATCCAAGACATTCTGCTCATCTCGACACCGAAAGACATCAATGGCTATGAGCGGTTGTTCGGGGATGGACATCAGCTCGGGTTGTCGATCACGTATAAAGTGCAAGACAAACCGGTCGGTCTCGCCGACGCCTTCATCCTCGGCGCGGACTTTATCGGTGACGACTCGGTCTGCCTCATCCTCGGTGATAACGTCTTTTATGGACAGGATTTGACGCAGTTCTTACGTGACGCGAAACAACGCGAGACGGGGGCTACCGTGTTCGGTTATCCGGTCAAGGACCCACGCGCGTTCGGTGTCGTCGAGTTCGACGATAATCGCCGCGTCATCTCGATCGAAGAGAAACCGGCGCAGCCGAAGTCGAACTATGCCGTGCCCGGTCTCTACTTCTATGACAACCGTGTCGTCGAGTACGCCAAACAAGTCCAGCCGTCCCCGCGCGGCGAGCTCGAAATCACCTCGATCAACCAGATGTACCTCGAGGCCGGTGATTTGAACGTCGTCTTGTTCCGACGCGGGATGGCGTGGCTCGATACGGGGACGCCGGAAGGGATGATCAAGGCGTCGGTGTTCGTCCAGACGGTGCAGGAACGGCAAGGTTACTATATCGCCTGTCTCGAGGAGATCGCCTGGCGCCGCGGGTTCATCACGTCGACCGAGCTCCGCGATATCGGCCAAACGTTAAAGATGACGGATTACGGGCAGTATATCCTATCACTTCTTGAAGAGGAGCGTGTCGAAGATGAAGACTTTACTCGTAACTGGCGGAGCCGGGTTCATCGGATCAAACTTCATAAAGATGCTTCTGGAAAACGAGCAGTGGCGTATCGTCAACCTTGACGCGCTCACGTACGCCGGTAACCTCGAGACGCTGCAAGACATCGACGACCCGCGTTACGTGTTCGTCAAAGGTGACATCCGGGACCGCGAGACGGTCGAACGCGTGTTTGCGACGTATGACGTGACGCGCGTCATCCACTTCGCGGCCGAGTCGCACGTCGACCGGAGCATCGTCGAACCGGACGTGTTCTTGACGACGAACGTGCTCGGGACACAAGTGCTGTTAGACGCGGCGAAGCGGCACTGGAATTTACGTCCTGATGATAAACACTCACGTGACTATTCGGAAGGCGTCAAATTCGTCCACGTCTCGACCGACGAGGTGTACGGGACGCTCGGGCCAGACGGGCTCTTCACCGAGACGACCCCGCTCGCCCCGAACAGTCCGTACTCGGCCTCGAAAGCGAGCTCCGACCTCATTGTCCGAGCCTATCACGAGACGTACGGCCTCCCGGTCAATATTACGCGTTGCAGCAACAATTACGGGCCATACCAATTCCCCGAGAAGCTGATCCCGCTCATGATCCAACGCGCCGAGCGCGGGGAGACGCTCCCGGTGTACGGTGACGGTCAACAGATCCGTGACTGGCTCCACGTCAAAGACCATTGCGTGGCGATTTGGACGGTCGCTGAGCGGGGACGCGACGGCGACGTGTATAACATCGGTGGCAACAATGAACAAGCGAACGTGACGATCGTCCGCTTAATTTTAGAACTGCTCGGTAAAGATGACTCCCAGATCACATTCGTCACCGACCGTCCCGGGCACGACCGCCGCTACGCGATCGACAACACGAAGATCACGACCGAGCTCGGATGGCGTCCGGCCTACACGTTCGACCAAGGCTTGCGGGAGACGGTCGACTGGTACGTCACGCATCCTGACTGGGTCGACCACATCGTTTCCGGGGATTATGCACACTACTACGACAAGATGTACGCGAAAGGGTGACGGGGAATGGCTGAGACGACGAAGACGACGTACGAATGGACGAACCGGCGCTTGCTGTTCAGTCCGGAACGAGATACCGACATCGATTGGATGGATGCATTCGCACAGGCGCCGTCCGTGCTCGAGCGCGATACGTATTTGCGCATCTATTTCAGTTGCCGGCCGAAACCAATTGATGGCCGCTACGTCAGCTATAGCGCTTACGTCGACGTCGATAAACGAGACTTCTCGATTTTACGCGTGAGCGAACAGCCAGTGCTTTCACTCGGGGAGCGGGGCACGTTCGACGAGTTCGGCATCTATCCGTTCTCGGCGATCGACGTCGGGGACGAGGTACACGCCTACTACGGCGGCTGGACACGTTGTACGTCGGTCCCGTTCAACGTCACTATCGGCAAAGCAGTGAGTCGGGACGGTGGCAAGACGTTCGAGCGGATCGGACCGGGACCGGTTTTGTCGTATACGCTCGATGAACCGTTCGTCTTGAGCGGGCCGAAAATCCGGCGCTTTAATGACACGTGGTACTTGTTTTACATCGCGGGCCGGGAGTGGCTCATGCACGAAGGTAAACCGGAACCGGTGTACAAGATCCGTCTCGCCACGTCAGCCGACGGCGTGAACTGGGTGAAACAAGAGCGCGACTTGATCGAGAGCATCGTCCCGGACGAGGCACAGGCGAGCCCGGACGTGTTTTATGAGAACGGGTCGTACCATATGTTCTTCTGTTATCGCGACGCGACCGATTACCGGAAGAATCCCGAACGGACGTATCGGCTCGGCTATGCGTCGTCGCCGGACTTGTTGAACTGGACGCGCGACGATGACGTCATGCGCTTCACCCGCTCAGACGTCGGGTTTGACGACGAGATGGTCGCCTATCCACACACGTTCGTCGTCGGCGGGAAGCGTTATCTGCTCTATCTCGGCAACGAGGTCGGACGGGCCGGTTTCGGCATCGCCGAGCGGAAGGAGGAAACGACATGAAGTGGCGGAAACTCGGGCATATTTTCGATCCCAAGCCGCACGGCTTTTTCGGGGACTATTCAGCGTTCGCTCAATCACCGCAAGCACTCGTCTTCGACGACTTCGTCCGCATCTACTTCTCGACCCGGGAGCCGGATACGGACGGGACGTTCAAGAGCCATATCCGTTACGTCGATATGACACCGTCGTTCGAAGTGATCGCCGTATCGCACGACCCGGTCATCCCGCTCGGAAAACTGGGCACGTTCGATGAGCACGGCATCTTCCCGTTCCACGTCACGCGGACGGACGCGGGCCTGTACGGATATACGAGCGGCTGGAGCCGACGCGAGTCGGTGTCGGTCGAGACGGGGATCGGCCTGTCGGTCAGTCATGACGACGGGCATACGTTCGAGCGGCTCGGTGATGGGCCGGTGCTATCGGCGAGTGTCGATGAGCCGTTCCTCGTCGGGGACCCGTTCGTCTTCACGAAAGATAAGCTGTATATGTACTACATTTACGGTACGACGTGGAAGACGGGCCCGGACGGCGTCGCCGAACGGACGTACAAGATCGCGCTCGCGACGTCCGAGGACGGGCGCACGTTCAACCGGTGCGGCCGCATCGTCGATGATGTGATTCCAGACGAGAGCCAGGCACTCCCGACCGTGTTCGAGGCGGGTGGCCGCTATCACATGGTGTTCTGTTTCCGTGACACGTTCGGCTTCCGGGACGACCCGACGCGCGGCTACCGGCTCGGTTACGCTTATTCCGACGACCTCATGCAGTGGACGCGCGACGACGCCTCGCTCGATTTCGAGCGGAGCGACTCGGGGTGGGATTCAGCAATGGAATGTTACCCGCACGTGTTCGAGATGAACGGGCGGCAGTATTTGTTGTATAACGGCAACGCCTTCGGACGTGACGGCTTCGGTGTCGCCGTCTTGGAGGAAGTATGATCACGCTCGGCCGCGGGTCTGTCGCCGACTACGAGGCCCACCTCGAGGCGTGTGATGCCTTGTTCCCGACGGCACTGTCGGAACGGATCGACTTGCACGAATATGCGCGCAAGCTGCATGACCGGGCGACATCGTTCGAACTGTGGGACGACGACCGGTTGCTCGGCCTCCTCGCGGCCTACTTCGATACGGACGTCGCCTTTATCAGCCATATCTGTGTCTTGCCGGAGGCGCCGAAAGGGAGCGGGCATGACTTGTTGGTCAGACTGTTCGATGAGGCGGCGCAGCATCATAAGCAGTTGATCCGGCTACACGTCGAGAAGACGAATGAGCACGCCATTTCATTTTATAGAAAGCATGGCTTCGTCGGGACGGGACAAGCGGGGAACGATGTGATTATGGAGCGCGAAGCGTGAAGGTTCTGAATAGAATCGAAGCGCTTCTTTTTGTTTGGCCCGGGGAGTGTCAACAGAACGTCACTCGAATTTTCATAGGAGGCGTGGTATAACAGATTTATGTGAATAAATGAACAAACGGAGGATGAGCATGAAACGTTTACTATTGATTGTACTCGGTGTGATGATGTTGGCAGCTTGCGGGACAAGCGAGGCGGATGAACGGGGAGAGCAGTTTACATATACGAGGTATGAGCTCCCGCTCGAAGATAAGGTCGCGCTCGGCGATGGTTCGCACGAGATCGTCTTCGTCTTTGACTACAGTTGCCCATGGTGCAAAAAATGGATGGAGAGCGTCTTGCCGGAGATCGAGTCGCGGTGGATCGAGACGGGAGAGGCGACGTTCAAAGGACAGCCGCTCGTCTTGTTGAATGAGCAGTCGCAACTGCTCGCTAGTGTCGATGCGAATGCGGAACAAGTGATGCCGGAACGGTACTATGCGTTGCAACGCCACATCGGGCTCGACGCCGAGACGGTCTCGGACTTTGGTACGGAGGCGTACGTCCGACGGCTTGCGGAAACGTTCGATGTGGACGCGGAAGCTCTGCTCGCGCCGCAAGTCGACGCGGGGATTCAAAACGCACGGCTCTATACGCGTGACCTCGGCGTCGAATACGTGCCGACCGTGTACGTGAACGGGATTAAGTTGCTCGATGCGTTCAGCTTAGAGGAGATGGAGCGGGTCATGTCTGGCGAGATTGAGGCGGGGGACCAAGTCGAGATGCCGAAAGAATGAACAAGCGACACCCTCATTTCTACTGGGTGTCGCTCTGTCCGCAGGCGATGCCGTCAAGATCGGTGTCGAACGACAGCAAATAGGCGTCGTGCTCGAGTGGGACACCGTCCGGGTAGACCGCGTTCAAATCGAGGCAGGAACTGTACACCTCGAAGAACGCATCCGTCTCGTCGGCCGCGGCGATTGCGTCGTCTTGGAGGGCGGCTAGTTCACTTTCGAGTTGCTCGTTCAAGGCGTGCGCTTCCCGCAATTCGTCTTCGAGCGCGTACATCTCGGTCCGTTGCGTCTTAACGACTTCTTCTAGATCGAACACTTTTTGAAACAAGTTGTCTTTCATCGTGTCTTCGCGGACGGCAAGGCGTGCCTCGAGTTTCTCGGTCACGTCCCGCTCGATTTGAATCGCTTGCCAAGCGAGGGCGTCGGCATGTTGTTCCTCGAGGGCGAGCAGGGATTCGTCATAGTTCGCCTCGACCTCAGCTAAGTCGGCGCTGACGTGCAGCTTGTCTTGTTCCAAGTTGTAGTAGTAGACGCTCGAGCCGACGAACAGTAAATATAAGACGGTCGCGAAGACTTGTAGTTTGATCGGCTCGACCGGATGTTCGGCGAACCAGATGAACACGAGACTGAGCGTGCTCGCCACGCATGCAGCCGTGATGAACGTCATGATCGTCATAGACACCCCTCTTTTCCTAGACTCTCTTTGACTATTCCTGTTTCGACTCGAAAACGAAGCGACAACGCGAGCATACTTTCAAGAAATCGAATCGACAGCTAGATGTTGAACAACATTTATCACAGCGAATGTTCACGTGTCATACATATCGAAAAAGCAGGAGTTTCGGCAGATTCGTGGAATACTGCAAAAAGAAAAAAGCGTTCGACTGTCGTCAAACGCTCTTCTTGTCTTCAAGCTGTTGATTTTTACGCCATTTCCAAATCACGAGACCGAGGACGAGGAAAATCGGAGCGGCCACCCAAGGACGGGCTTCGAGAATCGCGACAATTTCAAAGATGGACAACCATCCGCTGATCATGACGAGGATGAGCAACAAGGTTCGCAGTCCCCCCCGGACCGGAAACCAGTAATAGATGAATAACGTGATCAAAAAGAAAGCGAGCAAGCCCATGCGGTTAGTCCTTTCTAGCATCATTTTGACCAATTATAGCAGACAACATTGCGAGAGTGTTAGAGGGTTCCCTTTAAGACGACTTTTCGCTACAGTTGAAGATAGATTATCTAAGGAGGAACTAGCGTGAAATTTGGAATCATCGGCTTAGGATATGTCGGATTAGCCACCCTGTGTGGCCTTGCAAAAGCGGGACATGAAGTCATCGGTGTCGAGAAAGACCAACCGAGACTGCGCCGCCTCATGAGCGGCCACGCACCGTTTCACGAGCCGGGTATGTCGGAGGTGCTCCAAGACTATGCAGACTCGATCACACTTACGGATAATACCGCCGACACAAATGATGTCGATTACTTGTTCTTAGCTGTCGGTACGCCGAGCAAGGAAGATGGCAGCTGCGACATGACGTTCGTCGATGCCGCTTTGTCTGAGATCAACACGAAGCAAAAAATCGTCATCCGCAGCACTGTGCCACCGGGAACGACCGACTTACTCAGCATCATGTATCCATCCCATACGTTCGCAATCGTGCCGGAATTCTTACAAGAAGGGCGTGCGCTCGCCGACGTCCTTAAACCGCAACGCGTCGTCATCGGCAGCGGGAATCTTGAAATCAGCGAAGAACTCGCCGGCATTTATGGCCGTCTCGGTGTGCCGATTGTTTGCACGACACCAATCAACGCCGAATTGATCAAATACGCCTCGAACGCATTTTTAGCCACAAAGATCAGTTTCATGAACGACTTGTCACGCCTCGCGGATAAAGCAGGCGCCGATATCGCGACGATTGCCGACGGGATGGGGCTTGACCCGCGCATCGGACGTTCTTACTTAAACGCTGGTCTCGGTTACGGCGGCTCGTGTTTCCCGAAAGATATGAACGCGCTCTTGAACGTCGCGGCCGAGAACGAACTCGACTTGCCGGTCATCCGTGCGGCGATTCAAGCGAACGATGAACAGATTGCCTACGTCGCATCGAAGATCGAACACCGTCCGAACCTGCGTGTCGCTTTCCTCGGTCTCGCCTTTAAACCAGGGACGGACGATATGCGTGACGCACCGTCGATCACACTCGCCAATCACTTACGGTTACGTGAAGTCGAAGTCGTCGGCTACGATCCGCTCGCGAAGTGGGAGTACCGTCAAGCGTTGACACCAGAAGAAGCGCTTAAAGGAGCCGACGTGGCGATTCTTGTCACGGAATGGGACGAACTCGTCAACTTGAAGCCGGAAGCGTTCGCCGGGATGCGGACGAAACGGTTGATTGACGCACGCAACGCATGGAAGTATGCGCGCGACCCAGAAGACGTCGAGTACGAAGGCGTCGGCCGCATGCAGGGCAAGACGAACACACCGTCATCGAAATGAGCAAAGACGAGACCTTTCAACAGGTCTCGTCTTTTTGGTTGCGGTCCATAACATAAGTGCTGAGTGCGACGGCGGTTAGCGCTTCATCTGTTCTTTTGTCGGGCCCATGACACCGGGAACGTGTTGTCCGGCCTGGCGTAAAAGTACCGTCATCTGACCACGGTGATGCGTCTGATGGTCGATCATCATGCGGAGGACGGCACCGCGCGGCGTCATCTTCCCGTGGACGTCGACTTCTTCTAGCAAATAGTCATCTGTAAAACCGTCAGCGGCGCTTGAGATTTCTTGCGCGTATCGTTCGTACTGGTCGGCGATCACGCTCGCTTGATCGGGCTGGGTCAGGCTCTTCAAAGCTGAGAGACGGAAGCCGAGCAAGTTCGTGAAGTAGCCGAGCGCGGTCGTGACGTGCCAACCGATCCAACCGAGCGAGTTATGGTCGGGGACGATTTTTTGGCCGAGCGTGTCATCGGTCATGGCACGGAGCACGTCGAGCGTGCCGGTCGATGATTTTGTCCAATCCTGTTTGAAGTCGTTAGCGGTACGATACATAAGACTACCTCCTCTTGCGTATTCTACCGCTAGTATACGCATGTGCCTTTCGTTCGCGCACGTCTGATGATCCGATGAAACATTTCGGTCGATTTTCCCGTAGAATGAAGGAGATAGGAGGGACTTGTTCATGTGGATTCTTATATTTGCAGCACTACTCATGTTTGTCCTCGGTTTTGCCGTCCACAAGTTAGGGTGGCATTTTCTCATCTCGGGCTATAACACGATGAACGAAGCAGACAAGGCACGCGTCGACATCAAACCGGTCGCGCGGTTGATCGGTATCATGTGTTACGGCATCGGCTTCATCTTTCTCATCGTCGGCCTCATTGATTGGTTCGGGCTCGTCGTCCCAATCGAGCCGCTCTTTATCGTGCTCATCCTGTTCATCGTCGTCATCCTTTGGCGTGCCCAAAAGTATGACGGGAATATTTTTGACGACACGGGACGGCTTCGTCCGGGCGGGAAGAAGAAACTCATCCCGATCGTCCTCGTCTCTGTGCTCTTGCTCACGGTCGTGCCGGGGCTCCTGCTTTGGTTCTCTCAACCGACCGAAGTGACACTCACCGATACGGCACTCGTCATCGAAGGCAGTTACGGGCAGACCGTGCCATATGACGAGATTGTTGATGTCATATTGACCAACGTCCCGGACGTCGAGCGTCGAACGAACGGGGCCGCTACAAGCTCACAACTGACAGGACACTTTCGAACGACTTATAAGGAAGACGTGCTTCTCTTCATCA
The DNA here is from genome assembly GCF_018618455.1 of Exiguobacterium sp. s142. Lineage (NCBI taxonomy): Bacteria > Bacillati > Bacillota > Bacilli > Caryophanales > Exiguobacterium > Exiguobacterium sp. s142. Next base: position 47,202 of record NZ_JACSMB010000015.1, read on the forward strand.
ACCGTGACGCCACAGCCGCCATCCGCATCGACTGGAGCGGAAAACCGATCTATCTAAATCTTGAAACGAACGAAGCAACGAAACAGTTATATGAGGAGGTGATCACTCGATGAGTCCATGGTATGCGCGCAACATGCCGTTCTTTTTCCTGACGTTCTTTTTTCCACCGCTCGCGCTGCTCTTGCTCGTCTGGCAGTGGGACAAATTCACGACAGACCGGGGCATCAAACTGTTTTTCGCGGTCGGGATGACGGTGTTCATCGTGTTCGGTCTATTGCCGCGCGGCACGCTTCCGGTCATTCTGCCGATCATTTTCGGGTTGATCGCCTTAAAGCTCGTGCTGAACGTGATCAGACGAAAAAAAGGCTGACGCGCTAGACGTCAGCCGATCGGGACGCTCAGTCAGGGCGTCCTTTTTTTTCGTTCACCCAAGCCTCGAACGCGTCAGGTTTGAGCGCCGGGGCGTAGTAATAGCCTTGCCCGAGCTCGACCCCTTCGGCAATCATCCGTTCAAGGTCTTCCTTCGTCTCGATGCCTTCGGCGAGTGATGTGAGCGCCTGCTCGCTCGCGAAGCGTGAGACGGCACGGAGGAAGGATGTGCTGTCTTTCGCTTTCCCGCTGACGTACATCCGGTCAATCTTCACTTCTTGAATCGGTAAGTGCCAAATCGCTTCGAACGAGGCGTAGCCGGTGCCGAAGTCATCGATCGACAAGCAGTAGCCGAGGTCGGCGATGTCCTCGAGCCGCTCGAGCTCGTTCGCATGTGACATGATGTCGGCCGACTCGGTCAATTCGATTTTCAAGCGGTCCGGCAGCCACGGGTACGTCTCGATCAAATCACGCAGCTTCGTGACGATCGACGGGTCGACCGAGTGGGCAGACAAGTTGTACGACAACGAGACGCCGGAGAATGACGTATCGCGCCAAGCGACGAGCTGGTTGATGACTTGGTCGAGGATCGAGTGAGATAACCATAAAATCTGGTCTGACCGTTCGGCAATCCGGATGAACTCGTTCGGCGGGACGTGACCGATATCCGGATGCTGCCAACGGGCGAGCGCCTCGGCCCCGACGACGCGTCCATTTGTCAATTCGACTTGTGGCTGGTAGGCGACGGAGATGTGTCCTTGCTCGATCGCCTCGGGGAGCGCCTGTTCGATCAAGGCGGCCCACTGCAGCTGGGCGAGGATGCTCGCGTCATACCAGACGAACGGCGTCCGCGTCTCTTTGGCGTGTTGGAGTGCTCGTGTCGCCTCGAACAAACAATCGGTATAGTTCGGCGTCGTGTGTGCCGCCCCGATTTGAACGTGGACGGTCTGCCGTTTTTGATTGATCAACAGTTCGGTCGGGAACAGCTCCATCAGTTCATGTTCGTCGAGCGTGCTGAACCCTTTGACGTACAACATGAGCGTGTCGTCACGATAGCGGCCGAACAAATGATGCGCATACTTCTCGAGTCGGTCCTCGACGTGACGGGCGAACTCTGTCATGAGCAGGTCAGCATAAATCGTATCGTACCAATCGACGAGATGATGGAAATCGTTCAACTTGATCAAGAGGAACGTCCCATCGATGTCTTGTTTTTCCCACGCTCGGATAAAACCGTATTCGTTATACAGTTCGGTCGCGAGGTCGAATCGGACGAGGCGATCGACTTTCCGTTCACGCTCGACGCGCTCGGTCTCATCTTCGAGGATCAAGTAGTACGTGAGCGTTCCCCCGCGCTTGAGCGGGATGATTTTCGCGTTCAAGAAACGGGCATGTTCTCCTTTTAAATGCAAAATGAATTGGGCGCTCGTCCCGTGCTCGGTCACACCTTCAAGTGCTTCCTGGAACAGGCGACGACCTGTGTTGGTGAATAGCTGGTTGATTTCGTACAAGTTCCGGGCGCCGAAGAACTGATCGAACACATCGTTCCGTTCGATGAAGTTATAAGCATCATCGATCAACGCGATGGCGAGACCGGTCTCTGAGAACAGGGACGACCAACGCTCGTGATAGCGAAGCAGGTCGTTCGATTGCGTCTCGAGCGTGTTGACGGTCGAATGGACGCTCACCGCAATCTCGCGGAGCTCGTCCTCGATGCCACGGAAGTCATGACTGGCCGGGAATGACGCCTCGACCGGTTCGGTGCTTGGGTCGATGGCGAGTGCACGGGCTTTCAAATGACTTAAATCATGGGCATACATTTTACGTGTATAGCAAAGCGCGACCAAGAGTCCGGTCGAAAGCACGAGCGTCGCGAGCAGGACGAGGACGGCGAGCGTCCCATATCGGTTTCGTTCCTCTAGGAGCAATGACTCGGTCGACGAGCGGATAGTCTGGAGAACTTCATGCGAGTCTTCGTAAAACTTGGTCCCGTTGACGTAACGCGCCTCGAGCGTCGAGCCGGTCGAAGTCAGTCGTCCCAACGCTAGGGCGCTCTCCGTTAAATCAGCGGTCGATTTCGTTTGGAGAGTAGGATTCGTCGCGATAATCTCTTCAAGTAAACGCGCTTCAGTGGCGATGGAGGCGAGTTCGGCTTCTAATTTTTCTCGGTCCGGCGTCTCCGCCAGCAAGTTTTTCACGTTTTGGATGAACGTCATCTGCATCCGCATGACGGCATCGGTCAACTCGTAGGCCGTGTTCGCTTGGGCGGTCCGCTCTAAGCCTTGGTAGAGCCAACGCCGATCAATCGATTCGATGACGTCAAACGGGACGTTGTCGAATTCGCTCAACTCGCCGTCGAGCGTCTCTTCTAGTCGTTCAGAAAAAGCGAGGAGGGCATCCCGTTCGCGTTCGTGGACCCCGGTCTCGAAATCATCGAGCAGCTGGGTGTTATACTGGAGCGCGCGTTCGCGATAAGGCGAGGACAACAACGCCGTCGGCTGGCCCGAGTTCAGTTCGTACAGTTTCGCGGCCTGGTGGAGGACAAGGTAAGACTCGACGCCGGCAAGGTCGGATGCATGGTTCAAGTTCGTCACGGACTGATCGACGCTGACGTGTTTCTCTTTCCAGTAATAGCTTAATCCGAGACCGAATAACAACACACCGACGAGGCAGGCGACAGCAAGTACCATCGTATAGATCCGGTACGGAATTTTGGCGAATCGGTTGCTTCCCATCGTACACTCCCTTTCTACCTTTCCTATCTTATATCGCATTTCGAGTCTTTCAAGTGAAATCCTGCTAACTGAAAAAAAACCCGACAAAGGTCGGGTTTTCAAATGCGTCAAAGGTCACGGTCGCTTGTAGCCGATGAGGCGTGATTTCCAATACGGCTCTTTGCTGATTTGGTTGTAGCCGAGACCAAACGTCCCGGCGTGGATGAACGTATCGGCGTCGATCATGATGCCCATATGGGACGGACCGGCCGTATACGTGTTCTCGAAGAAGACGAGGTCGCCGGCCTGAGGCACGAACGATTTGTCGAGCTGCGGACCGAAGTAAGACCCGGCCCAATAGTTGGCGACGTTCGTCCGCGGGATCGAGACACCTGCTTGGTTGAACGCGTAATAGATGATGCCTGAGCAGTCAAAGCCGCCGTTGACCGGACTAGACGACGCCCAGATGTACGGCGTCCCAACGTATTTCTTAGCGACGGCGATCGTCGCGAGCCGGGTTGCTTGGGCGGTCTGTCCGTTGACTTGGGTGACGAACGCTTTGGCGACGAAACCTTGCGTCCCGTTCTCGTTGACACGGTAGTGTGTCGCCGTCTCGCCGACGACGTTCAACAATCCGCCGCGGAGCGTCGACCCGACGACCTGGCTCGAATCGTTCGCTTGGGCGCGGATGGCGGCCGGACTTGCCGTATAGAACGTATGTGAGTCGAACGACCCGCTGACCCATGTCGGTGCCGTCGTTGAGCCTTTCGGTACTTCCTTGACGAACGAGGCTGCGACGAAGCCGGTCGTGTTACCGATATAAATCTGGTGCCAGCCGTTTGCCGTCTGGACGACGCGGAGCGTCTGACCGGCTTTGACGCTACCGACGATGGCGGAACTCGTCGACGCAGCAGCACGGACGTTCAAGGACGGGGTGTTGACGACGTAATCGACCGAAGTGTTCCCAGCCCCGGCGTCACCTAAGTTCGGTGCGACCGGTGCACTCGGTGCGGTCGTCGTCTGTTTCAAGTAGCCGGCACTGACGTAACCGCTCTTTCCGTTATACGTGACGTAGTACCAAGTGCCGCTCTGTTTCGTTGCTTGCACGGTCGCGCCGTTCGGGATCGTCGTGACGAGCGCGAAACCGATGCCTGCTCCTTTTCGCACGTTCAAGTTCGCCGTCGTGACGAACGATTGATTGACGCTCTCTTCTTTCGGCGCTGCCGGTGTCGCCGGCTGACTCGGTGAAGGTGTGGCAGGTTGACTCGGTGAAGGCGTCGCGGCGGCTTTCTTTAAGTATGTAGTGGCGACGAAGCCTGTCGTCGAACCGTACTTGATGTGCGACCACGAACCTTCGACTTTTAGGATTGTGACCGTTTTTCCTTTCGGGATCGTGACGAGTACGTTCGCCTTTGTCGATTTCGAAGCCCGGAGGTTCAAGTTGACGGTCGTCTGTGACGTCGATTGGGCGGTCGGGCTGACGGTGCTCGTTGATGCCGTCGGCTTAGTCGTTGCTGCCTTGGCTGTACCGAGATAGTCGTTATGTACCCAGCCGGTCTTCCCGTTAAAGGTGACTTGCGACCACTTACCGCTCGTCTTGAGCGGTTTGAGCGTTTGACCTTTTGGGATGGTGAGCAAGACATTATGGCTCGTACCGGCACCGGCGCGAAGGTTTAATGCAGCGGTCGTGACTCGATTTTTGCTTACTGCCGTACTCGTTGTCGTGAGTACGGTCGGTGATCCGGCCAAGTTAAGTGTTTGACCGATGGCGATTCGGTCGGTCGTCAAGTTGTTCATCGACTTGAGTGTCGCGAGCGGGATTTGATGCTGTTGGCTGATCGACCAAAGCGTGTCACCGGCTCGGACGATATGGGTGCTAGCGGCGGACGCTTCGTCGGCCTGGGCGAGGACGCTTACGGCGGCGATTGCGGCGAATGAGTACATGAGGCCGGACTTGTGATTCATGGAGTCACTTCCTTTAATATAATAGAGTCATTCATGACGGGTAACGATACACATTTATTGTACGGTGCCGAGAAACCGGGAAGCAATGGTGGAAAGGACTCATTCGAGCGAGATTCCTTGAAAAGCAGGTCAATATTTTTTGATAGGTCTGTCAGATAGATGTCTCCTAAAAAGAGGGAAATTAGAAATTGACTTTATGTTGAATTTTGGAAGGTTTCGTATTTGTGCTTCATGCTATCATTAAGGCAAAACTGTTTGAACGAGGGTAGGGGACTATGATCGAGGGGAACTTTTCAACACAAACATACCGTAAACATCAAGAGAAACTGTTCGAGCTCGTACGGATGCCGGACGTGTCCGACGCGACAGTCGAGCAGGCGATCAGCTATATGTGCGAAGTCGTCGCGGATATGCTCGAAGTCGACACCGTATCGATCTGGCACTTCGATGAGACGCAACACTCGATCAGTTGTCAAGTCGCATATTCAAAAGATAAAGGCATCAGCAAGCCGGCATTAACGGTCTATCGTCAGGATGCGCCGGTCTATTTTGATGCGCTCTGCACGAACCGTGTCCTCCTGTTTGAGAATGTCCGGACGCACGAATGGGTGAAAAATTTATATCAACAATACTTCGTCGAAGGACAACGGGTTTACTCGATGCTTGACGCACCGATCTTTGCGGACGGACAAGCCCGCGGTGTCATCTGCTGCGAGACGTACGAGCTTCGGAAGTGGACGTATGTCGAAGAGCTGATCGTGAGTACGCTCGCTGATTTTGTCGCTATTTTATATAGCCGGCTCGAACGTCAGTCGGTCGAACAACACATCGCCCGGCTCGCCTATACGGATGAATTGACAGGACTGATGAATAAGAACGCGTTCATCGAACGAGTCGACCGGATGCGGGACGAACTCGATCATCGCCTCGGGTCACTCATTTACGTGAGAATCGATGAGTTCCGCTCTGTCGAGGACGCGCTCGGCAGCGAGAAGGCCAATCAATTAATCCAGGAAATCGCGAATCGGCTCCAACTCGTCGTCGATCCGGCGATGCTCGCCCGGAGTTCTCAATCCGGTTTCGTCGTATGGACACCGTACGGCGACCGGATCAAAGCGTACGGGATTGCCGACATGCTTTGCGAGACGGTGACGAACGAGCCGTTTACCGTCGATGAACTGGATGTCGTCCTGACGATGAGTGCCTTTATCTCGATTGAGGATAAGACGCGCTCGACGCTCGAGATGATTCACACGACACGGATCGCCGCTAGTCATCATCATGTCCAACGCGGTGGCATCATCTTCTATGAAGAGAAGATGGGCGAGAAGGCGACGGCCCGATTGACGCTTGAGATGAATTTGCGCAAAGGGCTCGCCTTGAACGAGTTTGCGCTCTACTATCAGCCGAAGATTGACGGGTCGACCGGACAGCTTAACGGTTTTGAAGGGCTCATGCGTTGGATCCATCCGGAAAAGGGGCTGATCCCGCCGCTCGACTTTATCCCGCTCGCCGAGTCGACCGGTGTCATCATCGCCCTCGAGGAGTGGGCGCTTGAGGAGGCATGCCGCCAATTGAACGCGTGGCACGCCTCTGGCCGGACATATCACTTGGCGCTCAATTTGTCGGCCCGTCACTTCCTATCAGAAGGCGTTGTCGAGAAGTTCGCCCGTGTCGTCGAAAGAATGGGTGTCTGCCCGAACTATTTGACGTTTGAGATCACGGAGAGCGTCGGAATGGAGAATCAGCAGCACGTCATCGAACGGTTCATCGCCTTCCGCAAGCAAGGATTCTCGATCTCGATCGATGACTTCGGGACAGGTTTCTCGGCGTTCGTCTATTTAAAGCATTATCCGATCCATGAGATCAAAATCGACCGTCAGTTCATCCAAGCGACGGAGAACGACCCGACCGGAAACGTCATCGTCCAATCGATCATCGAGCTCGCCCGCGGCCTCGGTTTAAAGACCGTCTGCGAAGGCATCGAGACGACCGAGCAGCACGACGCACTCCGTTTGCTCGGCTGTGACGAGATGCAAGGGTATTACTTCTCGCGTCCGCTCGCGATTGATGAGCTTGAGGTATGGATTGAAGCTTATAACAATGAAAACAAGGATTCGCTCCGTTGAGCGAATCCTTGTTTTCATTACGGCAGGTCAATCTGAATCGTCGTCCCGACACCGAGGTCACTCGTCACGGTGACCGTGCCCCCGTGTGCCTTGACGATGTCCCGGGAAATCGCCATCCCGAGCCCACTGCCGAGGGCGTCGGTCGTATTCGTCCCTCGGTAATAACGTTCGAAAATATACGGCAGATCGGCTTCATCAATGCCGTTCCCATCGTCTTGTACGATAATCGTCCCGCCTAGGACCGTGACATGTACCGTCACTGACTCGTCGTTATGGAGGAGGGCGTTATAGATGAAGTTGAGCAACGCCCGCTTCATGAAATGACGGTCGACGTCGCGTGACGCCGCGTCTGTGCTTGAGAACGTGATGTTGCGCGTCGCAAACCGCGGGTCGTTCAAGACGTCGATGACGAGCTCGCGGACGAACGGCTCGAGCCCGGTCGTCTCGCGGTTGAGCGGGAAATCACCGTGCTGCAGCTGCATCGTCAAGTTGAAGTCGTCGAGCAGTTCTTTCATGTAGAGCGCTTGGCGTTCGATGACTTCAGCGTACTGGCGCCGTTCAGTTTCGTCGACGTCTGTATCCTCGAGCAGTTCGGCGTAGCCTTGGATCGAGGCGAGCGGTGTCTTCAAGTCATGGGAGACGTTGCTCATCCACTCTTTGCGGCGGCGCTCGAGTTGTTCCCGTTCTGACTCATATGTCGTCAGTGTCTGTGACACATCGTTCAAGTTTGCGAACACGGGTCGGTACATGCCGGGCCGTTTCGGTTCGACGGTCGAGAAGTCGCGTGCTTTCAGCTGGGCGATCCGCTCGGTCAAACGATAGACAGGGCGTGTCAAAATCGAACTGAAGGCGAGCCCGATCAGTGCGGCGACGGCGAGATCGACGATGAGTAAGATGACTGTCGCTCGCGACACGTAAGCGAAGATCGCCTCGGGATCAAGCATGAACAGGGCACGGTCCTCTTTGGCGTCTGGTACGCCGATCAAGTAGCTATACGTTTCAAATTCACCGACGAAGTAGAGGACGAGATCGTCGTCTTTATACTTATAAATCTGAATCAGTTCGATTGGGGAGTAGGAATCGGGTGCGTCAACGGGCGCATCGACGTCGCTGACCACGTCACCTGAAGCATCGAGGATTTGGATGAACGCCCCGAACTCCTCAAGGGCGGTTATCCCGTCTTCGTTGACGACCGGTGCGCCGTCCTCGAGTGACATGTACTGGTTGAACGTGCGGGTGAACGTCTCTCCGGAGTTGCTCTCGACGTCATCAATCCCGGTCCGGTCGTTGACGAGCAACGTGACTAGAATGACAACGTTCAAAATGACGACGATGGCAACGATCGCAAGAATCGACACCAAGTAACGTCCGGTCAATTTCCATTTCAATTCAAACGCCCCCTATGCCTCAAACTTATAGCCGAGCCCTTTGACCGTCTTAATATAGATCGGTTGTGACGGGTTCGGTTCGATTTTTTCGCGGAGCCGGCGCATGTGCACCATGACCGTATTGTCAGAGCCGTAAAAGTCCTCGCCCCAGACGTGGGTGAACAATGTTTCTTTACTGAGAATCCGGTTCGGATTACGCATGAAGCAGGCGAGCAGGCCGACCTCTTTCGCCGTCAGTTCGAGCCGGACGCCGTCTTTGTATGCTTCTGTCTCGTCTACATTCAACCGGAACGGCCCGACGATTGTATCGACGGGTGCTGGTGCGTCGTACATCGAGACACGGCGAAGCTGCGCCTTGATGCGGAAGGCGACTTCTTTCGGACTGAACGGCTTCGTGATGTAATCGTCGCCGCCGATGGCGAGGCCGAGGATCTTGTCGATTTCGTCTGACTTCGCGGATAAGAACAAAATTGGAATGTTCGATGTGTCGCGGATTTGGCGGCACAGGTCATAGCCTTCACCATCCGGCAACATGACGTCGAGAATGGCGATGTGCGGGGCGAACGTGTGGAACGTCTCCAAGCCGCTTTTGACGGTGTGGGCGGTCGCGATTTGTGTGAATCCTTCTCGTTCAAGCGCTTTTTGAATGAGTATACATAAATCTTTTTCGTCGTCGACGATTAAAATACGTGGTTGGTCCAATGAAATCACCTCTCCTTGTAGCATATCATTTAAGGATTTCGTAAGGTACGCGTGATTTTCAGTTAAGGTGGCGCGTGTATCGTAGTGTTTAGAAAGAGGTGCTATTCATGGAATCATTATTACAAGTCAACGCAATCGAAAAAACATATGGGAAAGGCGACACAACGTTCAAGGCGCTCAACGATGTATCATTCACAATCGAACACGGCGAATTTGTCGGCATCATGGGACCATCTGGCGCCGGGAAATCGACACTGTTGAACGTGCTCGCGACGATCGATACGCCGACCGCGGGGGATATCCTCATCGAAGGGGAAAACATCGCCAAGCTCGACGAGGAATCACTGTCGGACTTCCGACGCGACCACCTCGGTTTCATCTTCCAAGACTACAACTTGCTCGACTCGCTCACGGTACGGGAGAACATCTTGCTGCCGCTCGCCGTCGCCAAGACACCGGTCCGCGATACGCGGGATAAAGTCGACGCGCTCGCCAAGCGGTTCGGGATCGCGTCGATCCTTGATCAATATCCGTATCAAATCTCTGGCGGACAAAAACAGCGGACGGCTGTGTGCCGGGCGCTCGTTGCCGATCCAAAACTTATCTTCGCCGATGAGCCGACAGGTGCGCTCGATTCAAAGTCGGCGACCGACCTGTTACAGACGCTCGCCGGGCTGAACGAGGCCGAGACGACGATCATGATGGTGACACACGATGCCTACGCCGCAAGCTTTTGTCGCCGGGTCCTCTATATTCAAGATGGAAAGCTATCGCGCGAACTGATTCGCGGCGCGAAGTCGCGTGACGCGTTTTATCAAGCGATTTTAGACGAGCTCGCAAAAGGCGGTGCGACCGATGACGTTATTTGATTTGGCGAAGAAGAACGTCGCCCGCAATCTATCACGGTACGCGCTCTACGTCGGGACGACGATCTTTTCCATCATCATCTACATGACGTTCGCAACGCTCAAACATAGCGGGGAAATTAGTGCCCTCGCCGAGACGTCCGGACAGATCAGCGGTCTCATGAACGCTTCGACGTTCATTCTGCTCATCTTCGTCGCGCTGTTTATCGCTTACTCGAACGCCTTTTTCTTGAAAGGACGTAAACGGGAAGTCGGACTGTATTCTCTTCTCGGGGTACGGAAAAAGCAGATTGGTCTCATCCTGTTGTTTGAGAACCTCGTCATCGGTGCGGTATCACTCGTGATCGGGATCGGGCTCGGTTTGATTGGGTCGAACGTTTTGTTGCAGCTGCTGCTCAACTTGATGAACAGCGACTTGCCGATCGGGTTCACGGTCTCGACCTCGGCGCTCGTCGAGACGACGCTCGTCTTCCTCGCCATCTTTTTATTCACATCGTTCCAAGGTTACCGGGTCATCTATCGCTTCAAATTAATCGAACTGTTCCATGCCGACAAAAAAGGCGAGGACGTGCCGAAAGCGAGCCCGCTCATGGCGCTACTCGGGATCCTCACCCTCGGTACGGCTTACACGCTCGCGCTGCAAGACCTCGCCACGTCTCCGCTTTGGGGTTATCTTGCGGCGGCAATGCCGCTTCTCATCATCGGTCTTACCGTCATCGGTTCCGGTCTCTTGTTCCATAGCGTCCTCATCTTTATCCTCGGCCGCCTAAAAGCGAACGAGCGTTGGGCGTGGCGCCGGCTCAACTTATTGACGACGTCACAGTTGTTATACCGGATTCGAGGCAACGCGAAGACGTTGACGCTCATCAGTATCATCAGTGCGACGGCGATCACGGCTGGCGGGGCCATCTTTAGCGTCTACTATTACGCGGAACAACAAGTCACTTCGTACGCTCCCTATACGTTTGCTTGGCAAGGCGACAAACAAGACATCGACGCCGATGTGTTGGCTGAGACGAGCGTCATGCAAAAGACGGTTCGTGTCGCCTTAGAGACGGGAGAGCGGGAATATGGCGTCATCGATGAGACGACGTTCCGAAAACTTGCCGCCGACCTAGGCTGGAGTGAACCGGAACCGCTGCAAGAGCAAGGCGTCTTCTTGATTGATCCGTTCTATGACGAACGGTTCTCGGAAGACGTGAACGATGTGACGCTAGACGAGACGATGTATTCGGTCGCGTCCCGCTATGACAAGACACCGCTCAACGTCATGACGTTCGGCGGACTGTTCCTAGTCACACCGGATGACGTCTTCAAGACATTGCCGGGAGAAGGGACGATGTATCAAGCCGTGTCCGTCGCTGACTATAAAGAGCAGACCGCCTTGTCGGATCGCTTGTCGACAGCAGATAACTTCTCGAGTGCGACAGCGTTATACGCTGAGACGATGGCCATGCACGGAGCACTCTTGTTCGTCGGCAGTTTTCTCGGACTCGTCTTCCTCGTCGCAACGGGCAGCATCATCTACTTCAAGACGATGACCGAGGCCGAGGAAGACCGCTCGAAGTACGCGGTGTTACGAAAAGTCGGGATCTCGAAGCGGGACATTAAACGCACGATCCGTCAACAAATCGCGGTCGTGTTCCTCGCCCCATTCTCGTTAGGGATTTTGCACGCCTCGGTCGCGCTCTTCGCGTTCTCGCGCTTGCTCGTCATGGACTTCACGGTACCGGTGCTCGTCTGGATGGCGGTCTATTCTGCCATTTATACGCTGTATTACGTGTTGACGGTTCGACGGTTTACGAAATACGTTATCTGAAGGAGAGAATATTATGAAGAAACTAGTAATTGCGGCTTTCGCCCTCGTCATCGTGGCGCTCGGGCTTGTGAACATCGACTGGAACCGGCTTGGGAAAGAAGCACTCTACGTGCAAGTCGGGACAGCGACAAACGTTGAGGAGACGACGCTCGAATCGGGTGACGTCGTCCGGCGTTACGAGTATACGATGCCGGCGCTGACGAAAGATGGTGATTCGCAGACGGTCACGTTCACGGCAGCGAAGGAGCTTCGAAGCGGGGCATACTTGAAGCTATATGTGAAGGATCAAGACGTTATCACGTCTTACGATGAAGTAACGGTCGCAGATATTCCAAAGGCGGCCCGGGAGCAATTATAGGAAGAGCATCAACGAGCTGCGCGTACTTATTTCAAATCGAGATAAGTACGTTTAGCTCGTTGATGCTACAATTAATTTACCACCAAACAAGAAGCGTTCATGAAAGGAGACGGTGCGGATGTTTGAACGAATCACAATAAAAAAAATGGAGTTGGATCAAAAGCGGCCGTTACCAGTGTATACACTCCGAAGCCTTAGAGAGAAACTATTTTTAGAGTGGACGTATAATTCGAACGCCATCGAAGGCAACACGTTGACAATCAATGAGACAAAAGTTGTCCTAGAAGGCATAACGGTTGGCGGGAAGACGATGCGAGAACATCTAGAAGTTATCAATCACCAAGAGGCGATTGTCTACGTAGAAGAAATCGTTCGTCGGGAAGAACCGTTTTCAGAATGGCAAATCAAAAACTTGCATCGGTTGGTTTTGAAAGGAATTGATGATGCGTATGCAGGTGTGTACCGCGATCAACAAGTGTTCATCGCCGGTGCTGTCCATACGCCGCCACCTTCGTATATGATTCAAGAACAAATGGAGCAACTGATTCACTGGTATGAAACAGAAGCAATCAACCTTCACCCGGTGGAGCGCGGAGCGTTGTTGCATGGTAAGTTTGTGGGGATCCATCCCTTCATCGACGGGAATGGACGAACGTCTCGCCTGTTACTCAATTTGGAATTGATGAAATCAGGATATCCGCCCGTCATCATCAGAGTTGAAAATCGTTTGGCATACTACAACGCACTGGATCGTGCACATACGACCGGTACGTATGATGATTTCATCGAACTCGTTTCTGCAGAAGTTGAAGAGTCGCTCGACTTATACTTACGTGCCGTTGCCATTGACTAACAAAAAGCCTTTCCCGACGATCAACGTGTCGTCGGGAAAGGCTTTTTGTGTGCTCATGCGAGTGAACTTTCTCGCTCGGCTAATTCGTATTGGAGTATGTACGTCAATTCTACATGTACTTGATCTGAAAAGTTAGTCTTTCTGACGTGCGTACGTGGTCGTAATCCACATTCCAAAGCAATATCGATGATTGTCCGAATCTGATTTTCCGTATAAAAACGTTTGCGTCCCATCGTGAACGGGGTCGGCGGTAAGACGCCGTCCGTCTCCCATTTGATCAACTGTTGCTGGCTGCGTGGGATGCCGGCAACGGTGAAGGCGCGACTCAATTCTTTAAGCGGATAGACAATTAAATGGCGTCCGTTATATTGAAATGGTTTACCTAGTTCGGGACGATATGCATCCCATTCGGTCGCAAAGAACGTTAAATCGATCGTGTCAACTTCAAATTGAGCGGAAGGAATTGGAGTGGCGAGTGCGATGTCTAAGTTGTTCATCTAGTGTTAGCTCCTTCTTCAAGTCTGCCGGGTGGTAGTACCCTCCCTCGTATAGTACCCTATTTTCAAAAAATTAACTGTTCATTTTTTGAAAGCGTGGAAATGAATTTATGGGACTTTCGATGCGGTTGTCAAATTTACACAACGTCTATAAAAATACCCTAAATGGTATGGCGATGCAAGTCATAGGAATGATTTGAGGCAGATGTAACGACTGCTTGATGATGTGGTTCAAAAGTCACGGTTGGAACATTTACGACTTTTGAGCAAAACGGTTTCCTCGTCGGTTAATAAGGGCGAAGGAGGTGAGACATATGGCAGTGTATCGAGAATACGCAAGCGTTTTTTATCTCGACACGAAACGGCTCGTTGACGGCAAGGAAAAACGTCAGCTCGTCCGCTTCGGTCCGCTCGGTGCGCGGATGGAGACCGAGGAGATCAAACAGTTTGGCGACTTGTTGATCCCGTTACTCGCGGTCGAGTCCGCTACGTACGTCGTGTCGCGTGAGTTCCACGTGACGGTCTAAATTGGAGGCTCCCACTTATGCTAATACCCCCTCGTCCCGCCGCTCACAATCGGCACGATGAGCAGGTGGTCACATGAGCTGGCCCGAACTCATCTCAAACCTAGGATTCCCGATCGTCGTCTCGCTCTATCTGCTCCACCGGATCGAGACACGTCTTGAGCGGATGATTCAGCTGCTCGAACGTCTGGACTCCACCTATCCGTCTGAATTGTAACCACTCCCCGAAAGGAGCCATCCCCTATGGCACAGCTGACAGAAAAGAAAGCCACGCTCGTCCTGACGACGCATCATGACCTCGAAAGTTTGAAACCGACGAAGAAGACGCAACGGTTCGGTCCGATTCGCGCTGCGCTCACGGCAGATCAAGCCGATTCATACGGTCAGCTCATGCTCGATCTTCTCGAACATGAAGATTTCACCGTGTCGGTCGTCCGCGAATACGACTTAGCCTAATCCACTCACATTCTAAGGAGGAAATGAACCATGACTGAGACAAAACTAGAGATCGCCTTTTTGGACACGTTTAACAAAGTTGCCCGCTTCCGTTTGAACAACGTCAAACAACCGGTCGACCCAGCGAAAGTGCAAGCGCTCGCCGACTTCATGGTCGCGAACGACCCGCTCGGCAAAAACGTCGTCAAGTGGACCGAGATCAAGATGATCGAAGGCACCGAGACGGTGTTGAACATCCAATAATCGACAAAGCATCGTCTCTAAAAAGAGACGGTGCTTTTTTATCCAATCAAAAATCGAAGAACGGTTTCAATCGACACAGATTATCGTCAACTATATAGGAGCGACGATAGTACATATTCAGGCAGGGACATATGATCGCTTGTTTTGCTGAATATGTCCAGACGGCAAGAAAAGCTAAGTGGAATGTTGATTCCGCTTAGCTTTTCTTTGTATGGAGCTTAATTTGCCGAACCGTTATTCGTATAAGTGTGCTCTAGTCATGTTCAAGTCGTTGTTTACATGCTTAGTAAATAGCGTTTGGTGAAGATCCAATCCGCCGTTTCGGAAAAAGGCCGCACTAGATTGGAGATATAAGCGCCACATTCGGATGAAGCGTTCGCCGTACATCTCTTCACTTCTGTCTATCGTAGTTTCAAATCGAGACGACCAATGATCGAGTGTTTGCGCATAGTGAAGGCGCAGACTTTCGATATCGACGACATGGAAATTGTACTCAGGGAGCAAAGTGACGATTTCTCGCAATGAAGGAATATAGCCGCCGGGGAAAATATATTTTTGAA
The DNA here is from genome assembly GCF_018618455.1 of Exiguobacterium sp. s142. Classification (NCBI taxonomy): domain Bacteria; kingdom Bacillati; phylum Bacillota; class Bacilli; order Caryophanales; genus Exiguobacterium; species Exiguobacterium sp. s142. The sequence continues at coordinate 62,645 of NZ_JACSMB010000015.1, forward strand.
TCCACGGGTCACCGGCTTCTTCTGTTTGGTGAGTGATTGTGTGAAGTAGTGCCATCCCTTTATCTTTTAATAAAGTGTTCACGGTTTTCATGAAGGTCGGATAGTCTTTTTGGCCGACGTGCTCGAACATGCCGACGCTCGAAATTTTATCGAACGTTAATCCGCTATGGACTAACTCCCGATAATCCATCAGTTCCACAGTCACTTGATCTTCTAGCCCTAATTCTTCAATGCGAGCTTTAGTTTTGGCGTACTGTTCTTCACTGAGAGTGACTCCATGCGATCTGACTCCGTAAGCACGGGCGGCCCGGATAATCAGTTCTCCCCAACCGCTACCGATGTCGAGAAGCGTTTCGCCTTCTTTCAGTTGGAGCTTATTCAACACATGGTCGATTTTATTCAGTTGGGCTTGGTTAAGACTATCGTATGGTTCTTTGAAGTATGCACAAGAGTAACTCATTGTTTCATCGAGCCAGAGGGCATAAAACTCGTTACCGATGTCATAGTGATGTTCGATGTTTTGTTTGGCTTTTCTGATTGATAGATTCGGTAATTTAGGTACGTTTACGTTCCATAGCTCTTGTTTATTATGAAGAGCAAGCGAAATAATATCTTCAATGTCACCGTCGATTTCGATATCCCCGTCCATATAGGCTTCACCAAAAGCGATGCTCGGTTCTTTCAACAATCTCGTCAGGGAAAACCCTTCGTTAAGTTTCAGGTACAGACGAGGCTCTTCGTGCCCGTATTGGTTCACCGTTCCATCAGCAAATTGAACTGCGAAAGGAATATTCGCATCCAAGCGGTTGAATAGGGTGTCAATCATTAAAGTTTTCATCGTCATTTTCCTCCTTCAATTGTTTAAAAAGTTCTCCATCGATTGAAACGCATCTCGGGCATCAAGATAACCTTGCATATGCATGTTTTCAAGCTTAGAAGCATCACGTTCGGCGCGTTTGATTTTAAAGTCCTGGCTCGGCCGGATGACGAATACTTTTCCTTCTTCTTCGAGGCGCTCGATTGTATCAAGTGTATCGTTGTATAACTTCCATCGTGTCTCCAGGGCGTGGGTAAGGCCACCATAGTTTTTGTAGAAATAACGAGTCGTTTTAGAAAAGAATGAAGGCTTTTTCCGATATCCTTTCGCCTTCGTCAAAACGATGACGCTTTTTTGGACGCCATCTTGCAAGGCCTTTTGGATCGGAATGGGGTCGGAAATGCCGCCATCCATTAAAAATTTGTTTTGATGGATGACTGCCTTGGACATAAACGGCAATGAGCTCGATGCGCGGACGATAGACAAAATGTCGGTCGCGCACTCACTCTTTTCAAAGTAAACAGGTTTTCCGGTCTCACAATCTGTCGTGCCGATGATAAAGTGCTGTTTCGAGGAATGAAACGTTGTGAAATCGAAAGGTACGAGTTTGTTTGGTATATGATCGAAAATTAAATCCATCCCGAAGAGTTCTTTTCTCATTAATAAGTTCTTTATTGAGATGTAGTCGGGATGCGTCACATAGTCGATGGTCACAGACTTATTTCGTCCAGGTTGTCTCGATACATATGAAGAGGCGTGACAAGCTCCAGCAGAAACACCGATGATGTATGTGAAGTATCGATTTTGTTCCATGAAATATTCAAGTACTCCAGCGGTATAAACGCCTCTCATACCGCCTCCTTCCAACACTAGTCCATCTTTAAACACTTTATGTCTCTCCTCCTTCCGGGTTGATGAAGTGAAAATGTTTCCACCTTGAACGTCATAAATGAATCTTTGTGACGTTATTCACAAATTAACGTTCGTGATTTGTTCCGATTGAGCGAATTGGACGGATGGTACAGAACGATAGGATGAAGATTGTCAACAAGCCGACGGGCAAGATGTTGAAGGGGCAGACATACCGCTTCTTCTGGCCGAGGAAAGAACGGAGAATGTTCATCGTGAAGACGTTCGACGGCCTAATCAAATTCTGCACCGAGACGAGGGCGTCATTCTCGTCCATCAAATAACGAGATCTGGGTTCCGTCGTAAGCAAAATCAGTATTGAGCTCGGTCGTGTTGCGGTCATGACGAACGACGAGTTAGAGACTTAGAATGCCAGTCCAACGTTCGCTCTCCCGCAAGAAATGTGGATTCAGGACTTCGCCTGAAAGTATGTAGCGACTCGAGTTACCGTTAAAGTATATTTGTTTATATGTAACGTTCCGTTAGTAAGATACCATAACAGACTATAATAGTGACAAATATATGACAATACTTTGGACTTAAGAAAAATAATTCAGATAATTGAAAGCGTTTTTTATTGACATGGCGCTAAAAGATCAAAGTGCGCGGTGAATGAACAGTGGGAGTCATCAAGACTAGTTTATGCCGATACAAGTGACTGATTTTTCAGTCATCTTTTTTTATTTTGGTCAATCCACTTTAAACTTCTCGACTTCAAGACGATAAAGAATGAAACGTTGTACTTGAGAGGGGAATACATACATGGCATGGAAAGAAAAATGGGCAACGGCTGTACGTCGATTGAACCTGCGTCGCATCGATGTCCGCCGCTTTACATGGAAACCGAAACAACGGAAACGACAAAAAGTGGAACCCCCCGCGTCTTCGGGGAAAGGCCTGACGATTCGTCAAAAGTTATGGGGACTCGTCATCCTCGCGCTCGTCATGGTCGCCGGTGTCGGCGGCTACTCGCTGTTGTCACTCGCCGACGCGAACCGTCAAGGCGGCGATATCGTCAACAACTGGAATAAAGGGCTCGACTACGCCCACGAACTGAACACGCTCGCCGCGAACTATCGTGCGCTCGAACTCGAGCATATCGTGACCGAGGATGCGGCCGGAAAAGAAGAATTGATGGCGAGACTGAAAGAGATTCGGACCCAAATCAATGAACTCGCGCCGAAATATGAGGCGACAGCGTCAGGCGAAACCGATAAAGAACTGTTCGCCAACTTCGCTCGCCAATGGGAGATGTATCAACGCGTGTCAGACAACATGCTCATTTTTAGTACATCGGGCAACAACGGCATGGCCCGCTCGTACTACGATGCCCAGTCCCAGTCTACATATGATAACTTTACGCAACGCCTGACCGAACTCGTCGATTACAACTCAGAAGGCTCGCAGCAAGTCGGGGCGGACATGGAACGCGAGTTTCAACAAGCGCTCATCGCCTTGCTGGCCGTGACGGTTGGAGCGATCGTGATCCTCTTGTTCCTCGGGATGAGTCTACTTCGTTCGATCATCAAGCCGATGCGGATGCTCCAGACGAAATTCGATGAACTGGCGTCACAAGGCGGGGATTTGACAATGTCGATCCCCGTCACGTCGAACGATGAGATCGCGCAAGTGAGCCGTTCGTTCAACGCCTTCCTCGCCTCGCTTCGTGAGATTATGATTGATGTCGACGAGACGGCGAAAGTGGTGCTCACATCGTCGCAAGAAGTCGCCGCGGAAGTGACCCAACTGAGCCGTTATATGGAAGAGACGTCAGGTACGGTCGAAGAACTGACGGCCGGGATGGAAGAGACGGCTGCTTCGTCGCAAGAGATGAGTGCCTCGACGACCGAGATGGGCAGCTCGATCGATACGATCGTCGAACTCTCGAACGATAGTGCCAAAACGGCAGAAAACGTCGAGCATCGTGCCCACGCGATGCGTACGCAAGCCATCGCCTCGAAGACGGAAGCGAACGCCATCATCCAGAAAAAACGCGTCGAGCTCGATGAGGCGATCAAAGGTGCCAAGTCGGTCGAAGAGATCCGCGTCTTGACGAGTGCGATTCTCACGATTGCCGACCAGACGAACCTGCTCGCCTTGAACGCATCGATCGAGGCGGCACGAGCTGGTGACGCCGGACGAGGATTTGCCGTCGTCGCGTCAGAAATCCGTAAGCTCGCCGAGAACTCGCGTCAAACCGTGAACGAGATTCAAGCGGTATCGAATACGGTCATCGATTCGGTCGAACGGCTCAATACGAGCTCGGCGGATATGCTCACGTTCTTGAACACGAACGTGCTCGCCGACTACGACCGGCTCGAGGAATCGGCAACGCAGTACGAAGAGGACGCGACCGTATTCGGCAAGACGGCGAACACGTTCGAGACGAACGCGCTGCAGCTCCGCCATATGACCGATAGCATCCTGCACGTCATCCAAGAAGTCGCGACGACCGTGACGGAAGGAGCGGACGGGACGCAGTCGATCTCAGAGAAAGTCCAACTGTCCGTCGAACGGTTCAACGATGTCCAACAGCGGATGAACGAGACGGAACAGCGGGCGACCGAACTATCGAATCGCGTGTCACAGTTCAAGTTATGAAACCGGACCACAGTCGAACGACTGTGGTCTTTAATTGTGACAAAAATTGGAACATAAAACTGATAAAGGTAGTCAATGAGAAGTCTGACTTCTTATATTTGGTACATATTAGGTTTCGTCATCCGATATAAGAGTGGCAATACAAAATTAGAGAGAAGTAGAGGTGGGAGAGGACGTGTTCCTCAAAAGAGATGAAACGATTGAAAACACTGTCATTAACGCAAAAATTATTTAGCGGTATCGGACTTATTTTATTGTTCGTCGCGTTCGGCATGGGCTATAACTTATGGACGCTTCAAAATATGACGAATCAGTATGAAGATATGATTAGCCATGATGTGATGAAGATGAAGGCGGCCGACGACCTGTCGCTCGGCATGACGCGTCAGGCGTATGGACTTCGGGGTTACATACTCGAGCAAGATGACTCGCGTCTCGACGCAGAGAAACGTGGGTCAGAAGACAAGAAACAGGCGATTCAGACACTCATCGAACTTGCCGAGACAGAAGAAGAGCAGACAGAACTCGAGAATCTTTTATCCTATGCAACCGGCTATGATGAGTTAGCCGCCCAATTGATTGCAGCAATCGATGAAGGGGACGAAGAGTCGATCGACCGACTCGCGCTTCGACTCATGCCGGATGTGACAGCTTCAATCACGGAGACGGGCGAGCGGTTACAAGCCGAGTCAGAGGCGGAGATGTTCGAGCAGCAACGAAGACTTGAAAAGTTAGGTGAGAAGGCAGTCTTGTACTCCGCGGGAATCGCGATTCTCATCTTGCTCCTGACAATTGGTGCCGGTTACGCCTTGAAACAAATGGTGACCGTTCCGCTTCGGATGTTGTCAGACGAAGTCGCCGTCGTCGCGAATGGCGATTTGACACGCGCCGACTTGGACGCGCTGACGCGTGACGAAATCGGGCAACTCATGGTCGGCTTCAACCAAATGAAAGGCAACTTGCGTGAGTTGATCAATGAAGTGAACCGTAACGCCCAAGAGATCACGGCGCAATCGGAAGAGCTTTACGCCAGCACGGAAGAGATGTCGTCGCAAACTGAAGAGACGACGCGGATGATCGAGGCGGTCGTCGAAGAGACGATTCAACAAGCGAAAGAAGCGACGGGCAGTGCCAAAGCGGTCGCTGCGGCTGATGAAGGCGTCGAACAGATCGCCCGTTCAATCGGGACGATCAGCGAAGACGTCGCGATGAGTCTAAAGCTCGCTGAACAAGGGGACGAGACGATTCAACAAGCGAAACAAGAAGTGCTCGCCCTTGCAACCGAGACACGAATGACCGGGGAATCAATCGCGGCGTTGAAACATCAGTCGGACGAGATCGCCTTGATCACGGAAGTCATCCAGTCGATCACGGACCAGACGAACTTGCTCGCCTTGAACGCGGCCATCGAAGCGGCCCGGGCCGGTGAACAAGGCAAAGGGTTTGCCGTCGTCGCCGAAGAAGTCCGGAAACTCGCCGAGCAGTCGAAACAGTCGGCCGCGCGGATCGCCGGGTTGATCGAATCAATCCAAGTCCAATCGAACGCCGTGCTCGCAAGGCACGAACTCAGTGCGAAGCGGGTCGAGGCGAATACGAAACTGTTGGAGAAAGCGACAAACGCGTTCCAACAAATCGTCGTCCAACTCGAGACGTCGGTTGAGAACACGAAACATATTCGTGTCGCCTCAAACGAGATCGCTTTGACGACAAAACAAGTCGCCACGGCCGCCCTCGGGATTGCGACCGAGAGCGAACAGATGGCGCAGACGATGCGTTCGGTCGGCGAGACAGCCGATTCACAGCTCGCGATGATCCAAGAGTTGAACGGCGTCGCCGAGTCGCTCGGGAATATGACGGGAGATCTGCAGACGTTGATCGGAAAATTCAATACGTGACAAACACAATCGAATCAGCTCGTCCTTTCGGCGCCTTCGCTTGCTGACCCCTCAGGAGTCTGCGGCGCCATGAACGAGCTTCGCAAGCGGTCGCCCTCTGGGGTGGCCGCTTGTCATTTTCTGAGGGCTCAACGACAGAAGAAAAGCCTGCGTCATGTGCACGAACCTAGGAAACGGAAACTGATAGCTAAAAGCATTCCTCGGACGGCTTTTGTACGTTCAAAGGATTGACGATGCTACGTTTCGGGAATTGCGGGAGAGAATGCAATTTAAACAGAAAAGGGGAATTCAGATGAAATATACGGTCATCACAGGGGCAAGTTCAGGCATCGGCTACGAGGCGGCGAAGCAGCTTGCCAAGCAGGGTAAATCATTCGTGCTCGTCGCGCGTCGCACGGACGAGCTTCAAAAATTGCGTGACGAGATCAAGTCAATCTCACCAGACAGCGACGTCATCCTCAAAACGAATGACTTGTCATATAGTGAAAACGTCTATGCACTCTATGAGTCGCTCGCCGACCTCGATATCGAGACGTGGATCAATAACGCTGGGTTCGGAGACTCGAATCTTGTGAAAGATGCCGAAGTCGGGAAAATGGAAAACATGATTCGTCTGAACGTCGAGGCGCTGACCGTCTTGTCGAACTTGTACGTCCGGGACTACCACAAGGTCGAAGGGGCGACGCTCTTAAACATCGCCTCGGTCGTTGGCTACCGCATCGCGGCGAAAGGGGTCACGTACAGCGCGACGAAGTTCTTCGTCAGCGCCTACACGGAAGGACTCGCCCAAGAACTTATCCAAAACGGGGACAAGCTGCGGGCGAAAGTGCTCGCACCGGCTGCGACCGAGACCGGATTCGCGAACCGGGCCCGCGAGGAAGAGAACTTCGATTACAGTGAGAACGTCGCGAAGTACCATACGGCCGAAGAGATGGCCGAGTTTTTAGTTCAATTGCTTGAGAGCGATCAAACGGTCGGCATCGTCAATCACGAGGACTACTCATTTGAACTGCGCGGACCGATTCACCCGTATATGGGGTGAGTTAGACAGCATTCAATACCATAAGCAGACGACAGCCCGAACTCTTTTTGAGTTCGGGCTGTCGTTTAGGATTGTCGCATCGTATCCGCATAGCCCCCGGTCAGGCGGTGGGTCAGGCGATGATACCAGTAGCGCAGACGCAGGCGATATACATACGTTCGGGACGTGTTCGGTAAGACGACGTTATCGATATAGTCGGCGAACATGGCGCGGAACATTTTGTCCTCACTATCGTCGTACGTCGCGCTCCACATGCCGTGCTCTTCGACTTCGAGCAGCGTCGCGATCGTCTCGTCGTCGAGTTGACCGTCTTCCGGCAAACGTTTGACGAGCATCTCGACCCGGTGGCTGCAAATCGAGGCATAGAGCGAATGGGCCCGTGGGTTTCGCGGATTTGCGTTCAAATAGCCGATTGCGGCTTTGAGCAGCTCGTCGTTCATCTCGAGCGGGATCTCATCGAACGCTTGGAAGAATTCGAGCAACATCGGCACGGTCTCTTCGCTGAAACCGGCGAGACGGACGTAGTGCATGATGTGTAAGCCCGCTTCGCCGTAGAATTTACGATTGAAGTAATGGACGGCAAGGGCGCGCCGTGTCATCGGCACGTCCGGATAGCGCTCGACGGCGCGGCAGTAATGTTGCTCGGCCTCAAACGTAAACCCGGCGTCTTCGCTGAGGGCGCCGTGCAGGCAATGGATGAGGTAATGGTCACCCATCGTACTCGCGGTTTCGAGCACTTGTCTGGCTGTCTTGAAATCGCCTTCGCGAATGAGCGGATAAGCGCGCATCGCCGGGAAGAACGGGTCGTTCGGGAAAGCCGTCTCGCCGCGGACGATGAGCGTCTCGATGGCCTCGGCGTTATAGTCTTCGATCAACTCTTCAAGGAGCATCATCTCAAGGAAGGTGCGCTGAAAGTCTGGGGTGTGTAAGTCGATGGTGTGTTTCAAATGAGGTCCCTCCCAGCTTTTGTGATTGTCGCTTTATTATACAAGTCAATCGCTTCACGAAGTAGCATTATTTGAAAAAATGGGAAAAGAAAAGAGGGGGAGCGCATTTGGGGGAAGGAGGGATCAACGTGGTCACGTTCACGGGCTATATCGTCGAACTCGAGGCAACGCGAATTCGGGTCGCACCGAATTTGGAGGCTGAACCGTTCGACGGCATCGTGTTTCATCTAGACGAACAGATCGGGGACATATCGACGCTCACGGTCGGCCAATTCGTGCGGGTCGAGCATAGTGAGATGATGACGAAATCATTGCCGCCCCAGGCGGCGGCGCACCGGATTGATGTGCTATGATGGATGAGAGGTGAGTCATATGGGACAGTGGAATTTTCTTTGGCTCGGCGGCGTCATCGCGCTGAGCGCATTTCTCGTCTGGCTCTTGCAAGACGCGATCCCGTTTTGGATGCTATCGATTTTGCTGCTGTTACTCGGGGCCGCGGTCGGTAACGTGCAACGCAAATTGAATAAGGGCGAGTAGAAAGCACGTCTTCCGATTTAGTCGGAAGGCGTGCTTTCTTCGTCTCGCTCTGTGGCAGCCGGTTTAGCTTTTTCTTCTTTAGCAGGCTTTTCTTGTTTAGCAGGCTTTTCTTGTTTAGCAGGCTGTTCTTGTTTAACAGGCTTTTCTTGTTTAACGGGCTGTTCTTTTTCAACATGCTTTTCTTGTTTAGCGGGTTGGTCTTTTTTAACCGGTTTTTCTTCTGTGACCGGTTTCTCTTTTGGCTGATCTTTCGGTTTGCTTTCTTGCTTTTTGACTGGTTTCTCCGCTTCAGCCGCTGGTTTTTCAGGCGCCACCGGTTCTGCCGGTTCTGTCACAGGAGGTTCCGGCGTGACCGGTTCTTCTGTGACGGGAGGCGGCGTCGGTTCTTCAGCTGGTACTTCCGGTTCAACGACTTCAGGCTCTGGCGTTTCCTCTGGCGTTGCCGGTGCGTCTTCAATCGGCTCTTCGGCAGGTGCGGCCGGTTCTGGCGTAGCTTCCGGGGCAGGAGTCTCGGCTTCTGGTTGCGGCGCTGGCGCTGGTTCCGTCACAGGCTGCTCATTTCGAGGTGGCGTGATTGGTGCGACCGGTGCTAGTTTAGCTAACGGTGGCGCTGGTGTGTCCGACTCAAGAAACGCGAGCACGTCTTGTTCGAACAGGGCGACCGGGAGTGCTTTTGACTTGAGGTGCATGGCGAGTACCCGTCCGTCTGCAGCAACAATCGGACTGCCGATTGCCCGTCTCGGGATATCGAACTCGCGCTCATACCCGGTTTCATTGAACGTCATCTGGCCTTCGATCCGTTTAGACGGCATGAGCGTGATGAGCGTCTCGTCCGCCGCGGCAATCGCGTGACTGAACATGAACGGCGTCTCTTTCATTTGATTGATCCGGATGACGGCGATGTCGACGGTACGTCCGACGACGGTCCCTTTAATTTTCTTCCCATCGTGGTCGATTGTCATCGTCGTCAAACCTTCAACATTATGGGCAGCCGTCAAAATATCTTGCGGGCTGATTAAAAACCCTGTCCCGGCACCGACAGAAAACAGACTTTTCTCGAGCGTCGCCAAATCAATCATCGAAGCGTTATCGGCTGAGACGGTGTCTTCGGCGATGTTCAAGTTGACTTTGTCAGCGAGTGAGTCCGTCGAACGAGGAGCTTCTTTCAAATAGGCGACTGTTAAAATAGAGATGAATGCTATAAGTGCAATCACGGTCGGAATGGCAATCCATTTCAAGCGACGGGGGCGATGGCCACACGTCGGACAAGCAGTTGTTTTTGAGCGGGTCTTCGTTCCGCAGCGTGGACAAGTCACGAGGGTGACACCTTCCTTCATATGCATAGATGATTAGCTATACCTTAAATAAAGAGGGGATAAACAATATTTTGACGGGGCAAGCAGACAGGGATGGAATGAACTTCCGGAAATCGGGAAAGAGATAGATATATTTCAAGAAAGGGGAAACGCCCATGCAGCCCTTTTGGACAACGCGTGCGTTCCGTAACGGCATCTGGGTACTGCTCATTTTGACGATCATCTTCATGGCGAAACAAGTCGAGTTTTTGTTCTATCCGGTCGGTATCTTTTTCGCGACCGTACTGACACCGTTCTTGTTCGCCGGCATCTTGTTTTATTTGACGGTCGGTCTCGTCGATTTCCTTGAGATCAAATGGAAGCGACGGTCACTTGCGATTTTGAGCGTGCTCCTGTTGTTACTCACGCTCGCCGTGTTGTTCGTCGTTACGCTCGGACCGCTCATCACAAGGCAACTGCTCGCGCTGCTTGACGCGTTCCCACGTTTCGCCGAAGGGAGCTATCGCCAGTTTTTGTTGCTGTACGGACGGCTCGAGGAATATGCATGGTTTCGGGACTATGCCGAGCAGAACGCGGCATCGATTGAGACGTGGATTCGTCAGTTGACCGACGCGCTCGGTTCACTCATCGGTACTGTCGCCGGTTCGCTCGGACGCGTGCTCGCGCTGATCGTGTCTGGACTGTTCACGTTGTTCATCGCGCTATTTTTGTACGTGTTCATGCTCATTGACGGGGGCAAGCTCGCGACGGCGATCGTGCGGTGGATCCCTGAGGCGTATGAACAAAACGCCCGCCATATCTTGCATGACATGCACGAGACGATCAAACGTTACGTCCGGGCCCAGCTCATCGTCTGCACGTTCGTCGGCTTCTTCGCGACAATCGCTCTTTGGCTACTCGACGTCCCGTTCTTCCTGCCGCTCGGTCTGTTCATTTTCGCAACGAACATCATCCCTTACTTCGGTCCGTTTCTCGGGGCCGCACCCGCCGTTTTGATTGCGTTCATCGACGAACCGGTCAAAGCGCTCTACGTCATCATCGCCATCACCATCGTCCAACAGCTTGACGCCAACGTCATCTCACCGCTCGTCCAAGGCAAGTCACTCCGTGTCCATCCCATCACCATCACTCTTGTCCTGCTCGTCGCGGGACGCCTCGCCGGTATCGTCGGCATGCTGCTCGCCGTCCCGTTCTATGCCGTCCTGAAAGTCACGTTCCTCAACTTGCAAAAACTATACGCGCTACGCAAACAGTCGAAGCTTCCGATTGAAAGGGATCACCACGTCTAAATTGTCTCCGAGAAAGGTTAAAAACATCTAAAATAGCTGACCAGTCTAGTGCCAACATCATTCTTTATGTCTACGGCGGGAACTTGTCTAGCGAAACCATTAAATGATATGTCGAACAATGGATGAGGAAGTTGTTAGAAGGATACAAGACAATTATTCAATGGTCGCAATCATGTCTGTGTTTATCACCGGTATCTTGTTGCTTTCATCTACTGAGGAGGGAACGACATGGCATTATCGACAGAACTAGGAAACATCAAGCAGCTGCATAACGCGGAGGCGGGCGTACTGAGTCTTTACTTAAGTACGAAGCCGAGCGAGCGCGACAAATGGGAGATCCATTTGAAGAACGAGCTGCGTCGGCTCGAGCAAGAAATCAAGAGCGGGGACGAGGCGAAGTTGAAAGCGTTCAAAGGCGTCCGAGAACGGGCCGAGCGTGAGATTCTAGGCAACGAACATAAGCTGTTGCGCAGCATCGTCTTGTTCGCAGAAGGAAACGATGGCTTGTTCGAGCTCCATTTCCTGCAACTCGACGTCGACAATGATTTCCATTACGGCGACAAGCCGAATTTGGACCAAATCGAGAAACTCGACGCTGAATTCCCGAACACAGGGATCTTGCTCGCTCAACTCGACAGCATCACGGTTTACGATACGCGGCTCGGTGAAGTCGAAGACGTCGTCGTGTTCGATCTTGACCTCGACACCGATCAATGGAGACGGTATCAAGGCCGCGGCAAGGGCGGCGAGGCATCATCGAGCAGCCAAATCGACCAGTTCGACAGCCGGAAAGAAAAACAAGTCCGACGGTTTTACCGGGATATCGCCGGAGAGATTCGTTCCTTACACAAGAAGCATAAATGGAGCGAGGTCGTCATCATCGGGCAAGACCGGAGTGCCAACTTGTTGAAAGACGAACTCGACATCGACATCGAGCGCGTCGTCAATCGGAACTTAGGCCACGCCGAGGAAGAAGAAGTATTGCGCCGGGCGTTCGAACGATAAAAAGTAGCGAGTGACGTCATGATATGCTCCCTCAAAAGTAGACAGGTTAAAAAATATAACCTGTTTTACTTTTGAAGGGAGTTTTTTGTGTGGCTCAAAAACGCTATT
>NZ_JACSMB010000016.1:0-53545 GCF_018618455.1 Exiguobacterium sp. s142
GAATTTGATATAGCTCTTGAAAATGACGAAGCTTGCGCTTCAATCAAAACTTGTAAAACTTTTTTTGCCTCATCGTTCAGTTTTCAAAGACCAAATGTTGTCGTGTTAGCGACTTTTTAATAATAGCGAGTTCACTTTTTAAAGTCAACCGTTTTTTATTATTTTTTTCACTTTTTTCTGTTGCTCAAATTTGAACAGCAGCGACGTTTATTAATATATCAATGCCTGCACTATTCGTCAACTGTTTTTCTAAAAAAACTTTGATTGCTTCAAAAATTATTTCGATACGCTTAAATTGGCCGTGGACTCCCTTCTTAACCAATGGAAAAGCTCAGGCGAAATCACCTGAGCTCATCACTGGCAAGAGAACATTACGACGATTTGGACGAGACGCGTTTCTTCGTCTTTAATGACTCTTTAGGACCACTATTCGATTTTGACATTGCTTCACCGTGCGCTGGCGCTTGGAAGCGATGAAGCATCAACACTTGGTAAGCGTTGGCGAACACGAGCGTCGCAAGTGCCGGCCATAGAAGAGCGATCTCATCTGTCGCTTGCAGTGCCGGAATCCACTCAATCAACGTAATGACGATCATCAAGAAGAGCGCGGGGATAAATGCACTCGCGTTCGTCTGTCTCGCCTTGCTCGTCGCTACGATCCACGACACGACGACTAGGACGAGCATCTCTCCGATATAACGCCACATGTGATCATTTCCAAATGCGAGCATGCGTAGATAGACCGCGTCAAATAACGCGAATACAATCAAGAGCACTTGAACTCGATTCCACAGTTTCGCTCCGCGGAATAAATCCAAGCCGACACGGTGGACGATCAAGTAGGCAAAAAAGCCCATCATACTGATTCCCGTCCACGTGCTCGAGTAACTGAGTGCCGTCACGATCGCTTCCCACGACTGACTGACCAAATAACCCGGATTGGCGAGTATATTCATCAGGAACCCAAATAGCGTCCCGAAAACGAGTGTCGTCCAAAACAAACGTAAAAAACCTTGTACTTTCATCTGCTAACCATTCACCCTTCTATTTGTTGAATGACCGATTGCGCCAATTCATCATATGTTATCTCAAACGGATGCCCATCCCGGTAGACCGAAGGCGCAAAGTCGTCTTCGTTGTCATACGGCTGACCGAGCGGGATTTGCGCGAGCAGTTTACTCTTGAGCGCTTCTGATAATTTTTCGCCGCCGCCGTAACCGAAGACGTATTCTTTCTCGCCCGTTACCTTACTCTCGAAGTATGCCATATTCTCAATGATTCCGAGCACTTTATGGTTCGTCTTGATTGCCATCGCACCCGCTCGAGCCGCGACGAAAGCAGCGGTCGCGTGAGGTGTCGTTACAATCAACTCCTGGCATGACGGGAGCATCGAGTGGATATCAAGCGCGACGTCACCTGTCCCTGGCGGTAAATCGAGCAACAAGTAGTCGAGGTCACCCCACTCCACATCATTGAAGAAGTTGTTGAGCATCTTTCCGAGCATCGGTCCGCGCCAGATGACCGGCGCATTGTCTTCGACGAAGAAGCCCATCGAGATGACTTTTACCCCGAACCGCTCGACCGGGATGATCTTTTCACCTCGGACGACGGGACGTTCTTCAATACCGAGCATATCCGGGACACTGAACCCGTAAATATCGGCATCAATCAAGCCGACCTTTTTACCGGCACGTGCTAACGCGACCGCCAAGTTGACCGATACCGTCGACTTCCCGACGCCGCCTTTTCCTGAAGCGATTGCTATGAACGTCGTTCCTGAGTTTTCACGAAGGATAGCCGGTTTTGTCGCTTCTTTTAAACTTTCGTCATTTAGCGCTTCGAAACGAAGGCCGACCGTCTTAAAGCCTTTTCCTTTCAACAATGTGACGATCTCTTGTTGCAGCTGAAGCTGCTCTCCGCTCCCGGTCTGCCCGAGTGCCACTTTCACGCTGACATAGTCTTCTTTAATTCGGACGTCTTTCACGCCAGCTGTATCTCCAAGCGTACGATTGATCGTCGGATCGACCAACCCTGCTAGTTCTTCACGAACTTGTTCTACTGTAAGCATGTCATTTCCCCCTAATTTCTGTCTCGATAACAGTATATCAAAAAAAGCGTTTTCTTGAGGGAACGAAAACCAACTATTTCTCGAGCAACAAAAAAACTCTCCGCCCATAAAGGGCGAAGAGTTTAGACCAAACTGTTCGAAGATTAACGCTTCGAGAACTGTGGTGCGCGACGTGCTGCTTTAAGACCGTATTTTTTACGCTCTTTCATACGTGCGTCACGAGTCAAGAAGCCTTTTTCTTTGAGGCTTGGACGGAATTCTGGGTCCGCTTGAAGAAGCGCACGTGATACGCCGTGGCGAATCGCTCCAGCTTGTCCAGTGAATCCACCACCGTTAACGTTAACGATGATATCGTATTTACCTTCTGTTTCAGTCAATACGAGTGGTGATTTTGCCATCATGATCAAAGTCTCATGACCGAAGTATTCTGAAATATCACGGCCATTTACAACAACTTTGCCGTCACCTGCAACGAGGTGAACACGAGCCACCGAGTGCTTGCGGCGGCCAGTTCCGTAGTAACGTACATCTGCCATCGTTTAGTTCCTCCTTGTGTCCCGATTAACCGCGAAGTTCGTAAACTTCTGGTTTTTGTGCTTCGTGGTTGTGCTCAGCTCCAGCGTAAACGTGGAGTTTAGTGAATTGTTGACGACCGAGTGATCCTTTTGGAAGCATCCCTTTGATCGCGAGTTCAAGCATACGCTCTGGGCGTTTTGCAAGAAGCTCTTTTGCAGTTTGTGATTTCAAGCCGCCTGGATGACCTGAATGACGGTAGTACATCTTGTCGTTCAGTTTGTTACCAGTCAATTTGACTTTCTCAGCGTTGATGATGATGACGTGGTCTCCGCAATCAACGTGTGGTGTGAAAGTTGGCTTGTGCTTACCGCGAAGAAGTGATGCTACTTCACTAGTCATACGACCGAGTGTTTTGCCTTCTGCATCGATAAGGTGCCATTTGCGTTCTACTTCAGATGCTTTAGCCATGAATGTCGTGCGCATGTGGAATACCTCCTAAAATGTCTGTTCATTTGAATTTTTTAATGCTTGTTTGATGCTTTATCATAATCCTAGTTTACGGGGCTAAGATTGTGGTTCATCTCTCAATGTGAAAATGAAATGCCAATGAATATGATACGTTTTTACAAGGGGAATGTCAATCTACTTTTTTATAATTCACATTCCATAAATATAGACCGTGCGGTGGAGCCGTAATCCCAGCACTGCGGCGGTCTTTCGCCGCGAGCATTCGACTCACATCGGCCGGCTCATACTTCCCTCTGCCAACCTCCATTAACGTACCGACCATAATCCGGACTTGGTTGTACAGAAAGCCGGATCCGACGAAGCGAAAGTACATTTCGTCTCCCGCCTCAACGAGTTCCGCTTCATAAATCGTGCGGACACGGTCCACCACTTCTGACTTCGTCACCGAAAACGAAGTGAAATCATGTGTCCCGACGAGTGAACGGAGCGCTTGACGCATCCGTTCCCGGTCAAGCGCATACGTCACCGTCACGGCATGATGGCGGCGGAACGGATCGACGTCAGTGCGAATGAAGTAACGATACTCTTTCCGTTTCGCACCGTAGCGGGCATGGAAAGAAGCATCTACTTCTTCGGCCGAACAAACAAGGATATCATCTGGCAACATCGCGTTCAACGCTTTGACGAAGCGATCTACCGGCATCGATAAATGCGTATCGAAGTGGATGACCTGACCTTTCGCGTGAACACGGGCATCCGTCCGCCCAGAAGCGACAACTTTCATCGCTTGACCATGCATCTTCGCAAGAACCGTCTCGACTTCGGCCTGAACCGTATTGCCGTTTGGCTGGACTTGATAACCCGCATAATTCGTCCCATCATAAGCAATCGTCAATTTAACCCGTCTCATCCTATCCCTCGCAATCCAATCAAAATGAGTGTCAAGCAGACAAATACGATCAACAATCCTGTGTCGCGTCGTTCCCACGTCATCTCACGCCACCTCGTCCGCCCTTCACCCCCACGGTACCCGCGGGCTTCCATCGCCGTGGCAAGGTCCTCAGCCCGCTTAAACGCGGACACGAACAATGGGATCATGAGCGGGACGACCGCTTTTAACCGATCTTTAATCGGACCACTCTTCAAATCGACGCCTCGCGCCTGTTGCGCCTTCATGATGCGATCCGTCTCGTCGGCTAGCGTCGGCAAGAAACGAAGCGAGATGGACAGCATCAGGGCGATCTCGTGTGCCGGCACTCGTATGCGTTCGAGGGGACGAAGACCAGCTTCAATCGAATCGGTCAGTTCCATCGGCGTCGTCGTCAAGGTGACGAGCGTCGTCAACATGACGAGATAGAAGAAACGGAGCGAGACGATCAAGCCCATTCTCACCCCTTCCGAATAAATCGAGAACGGACCGAGTGAAACGAGCAACGTCCCTTCCCGATTGAAGAACAGTTGCAACAGGAGTGTGAACACGATCAAAAATAAAATCATTTTCAACCCGTTCCATAAATAGCGCCATGACAACTGAGACAATTTGACCGCGAATAACGTGAACGCGAGTAAAAACACGTTCGTCCACAAATTGTCGGCCAAGAAGACGACTGGAATAAACCCGAGGATGAACAGCGTTTTGGCCCGAGCGTCAAGTGTGTGCAGCCATGAATGACCGGGAATGTATTGCCCGATGATCATATGGCTCCCCCCTTTCTCAACTCGGCCGCAATCCAGTCCGCCAGTTCGACTTCCGTCCGAAGGGATGGAGGCTCGACCCCGAACGTCGGTGCGAGTTCAAGCGCGAGCCGAAGCACGTTCGGGACGTCGAGTTGCAACGAGCGAACGAGTGACTCGTCCTTGAACAGTTCGAACGGGTCACCATCGAAGGCGACTTGTCCTTGTTCCATGACGACGACACGTTCCGCATACGTCAACACGTCATCCATGTCATGCGAGACGAGGATGAGCGTCAAGTCGAGTTCTTCTTTTAAACGTTTAAACAGCGCCAGCATGTCTTGACGGCCGAGCGGGTCGAGTCCTGCCGTCGGTTCATCGACGACTAAGACGTCCGGACGGCTCGCGAGCACGCCCGCAATCGCGACACGTCGCATCTGTCCGCCCGACAAATCGAACGGGGAACGGTCCCATAACGTTTCATCGAGACCGACAAGGCGCAGGGCCGCATGAGCCCGTTCTTTCGACTCGGCCTCCGTCGCACCGAAGTTGCGGGGACCAAACATCACGTCGCGTTCGACCGTCTCTTCAAACAGTTGATGCTCGGGATACTGAAAGACGAGCCCAACGCGGCGTCGAAGCGGAAGCAAACTTTGCTTTTTATCGCGACGCTTCGTAATCGCACGTACTGTAATGTCATCCACGACGACACGACCTTTTGTCGGTCGCAGTAAGCCGTTCATGTGCTGAACGAGTGTCGATTTCCCAGAGCCGGTATGGCCAAGAAACGCAACAAGCGCCCCCGACGGAATAAATACATTCACATCGCGCAGCGCGGTTCGTTCAAACGGAGTATTCAATTGATATTGGTAAGTCACTTCTTCAATGCTAATCGGCATAGATGGTTCACCAACTCCGAATGTTGTAGCATCAGACGATCGAGTGGTATGCCCCGTTCCTTCAGTTCGAGTTGCATCCGTACGATAAACGGCACATCCAATTGGATGGCACGTAACGCTTCCGGATTTCTAAACACGTCTTCTGGTGTACCGGTCATTGCAATTTTCCCTTTAGACAAGGCAATGATACGGTCGGCAAACAACACTTCGTCGAGCTCGTGTGTAATGGCGACAACGGTCATCCCTTCTGAGACGAGCTGTTGTACCGTTTGTAACACCTCTTTACGCCCAATCGGGTCGAGCATCGAGGTAGCTTCATCGAGCACGAGGACATGCGGGCGCATTGCGAGAGCCGAAGCAATCGCAACACGCTGCTTTTGTCCACCGGATAACTGATGCGGTTCACGGTCCGCTAGTTCCGATAATCCAACGCGCGCTAGACTGTCATCAATTCGACGAACCATTTCTTGACGTGGAAGTCCCATGTTTTCGAGAGAGAACGCCACATCATCGCGCACGGTCGCCCCGACAAACTGATTGTCGGGATTTTGGAAGACGACACCGATCCGTTTACGAACGTCCCACACGTCTGTGGCGTCCGTCGGATCGAGCGTCTCAACCCGGACCTCTCCTTCCTGAGGAAGCAAAAGCCCGTTCCACAACTTCGTCAAAGTCGACTTGCCGGAACCATTATGGCCAACGATGGCGAGCCATTCCCCTTTGTATACATCGAGTGACAACCCGTCTAAGGCTGGCTCGGTTTGTCCCGGGTAACGAAACACGACATCACGTACCATAATTTGAGATTCCATCTGTCGACTCCTTTCCGATGTGGAAACAGGGCAATACGTGACCGCATGCCCTGTTGACTGCCTAATGAATTAGACGAGTTCGATGATTACGACTTCCGCACCGTCACCGCGGCGTGGGCCGACTTTCATGATGCGTGTGTATCCACCTTGACGTTCAGCGTAGCGTGGTGCCACGTCTTCGAACAATTTTTGGATTGCGTTTTTCTCTCCAGCGCTCTCTTTGCGAACGAATGAAGCTACTTGACGACGGGCATGAAGATCGCCACGTTTTCCAAGAGTGATTAATTTTTCAACGACTGGGCGAAGTTCTTTCGCTTTTTGTTCAGTTGTTTGAATGCGCTCGTTGATAATAAGGTCAGTTGCAAGATCACGCAAAAGAGCCTTGCGTTGCGAGCTTGTACGGCCAAGTTTCGAATAAGCCATTACATTTCCCTCCTTCGGTTGAACTTAGTCTTCTTTACGCAAGCCCAAACCGAGCTCGTCCAACTTGAGTTGAACTTCTTCGAGTGATTTACGTCCGAGGTTACGGACTTTCATCATCTCTTCCTCTGATTTGTTTGCGAGTTCTTGAACAGTGTTGATGCCGGCGCGCTTCAAGCAGTTGTACGAACGAACTGAGAGATCGAGTTCTTCGATCGTCATTTCAAGTACTTTTTCTTTTTGGTCTTCTTCTTTCTCGACCATAATTTCTGCGTTGAGAGCTTCGTCAGTCAAACCAACAAAGATATTCAAGTGTTCTGTCAAAATTTTCGCTCCAAGCGATACTGCTTCTTCCGGACGGATTGAACCATCTGTCCACACGTCTAATAGAAGCTTATCGAAGCTAGCATCTTGACCGACACGTGTTTTGTCTACTTCGTAGTTCACGCGTTGAATCGGTGTATAGATCGAATCGATTGGAATGACACCAATCGGCATATCATCACGTTTGTTATCTTCTGCCTGGACGTAACCACGACCACGGCGAGCAGTCAAACGCATGCGAAGCGTCGCATTGTCAGCGAGAGTCGCGATGTGGAGCTCAGGATTCAAGATTTCAACGTCGCTATCATGGGTAATGTCTGCCGCAGTGACAGCACCGGCACTTGAAACGTTAATCTCAAGCGTTTTCTCTTCTTCCGAGTACACTTTGAGCGCTAACTTCTTGAGGTTTAAAACAATTTGGGTGACGTCTTCGACGACTCCGTCAATCGTTGAGAACTCGTGAAGTACGCCATCGATTTGAACCGCCGTAATCGCTGCACCAGGAAGCGATGACAATAAAATTCGACGCAGTGAGTTGCCGAGAGTAGTGCCATATCCACGTTCAAGCGGTTCCACCACGAATTTACCAAACGTAGCATCCTCGCTGATTTCGACCGTTTCGATCTTTGGTTTTTCAATCTCGATCATCTGAACCCCTCCTTGAGTGTATCCTGCCACGCAGCTTGCGCTGCATTGTATATGTTGTTCGTGCTAGGTAAGCCCATCACACGCACAAACGATTATACGCGGCGACGTTTTGGAGGGCGGCAACCGTTGTGCGGAACAGGTGTTACGTCACGGATTGCAGTTACTTCAAGACCAGTAGCTTGGAGGGCACGGATTGCCGCTTCACGTCCAGCACCAGGACCTTTAACGTTAACTTCTACTGTACGCATACCGTTGTCCATTGCAACTTTCGCTGCAGTTTCAGCAGCCAATTGTGCTGCGAACGGTGTCGATTTACGTGATCCTCTAAATCCAAGGTTACCAGAAGTAGCCCATGAGATCGCGTTACCTTGCGTGTCAGTGATTGTGATGATTGTGTTGTTAAATGTAGAACGGATGTGTACCACACCGACTTCAATATGCTTTTTGACTTTACGTTTTGAACGTACATTTTGCTTACGTTTCGCCATTGTTCAATTCCCTCCTTTACTTCTTCTTGTTCGCTACTGTACGGCGTGGGCCTTTACGAGTACGCGAGTTGTTCTTCGTGTTTTGTCCGCGAACAGGGAGACTACGGCGATGACGGACACCGCGGTAGGCGCCGATTTCGATCAAACGCTTAATGTTGAGTGAAACTTCACGACGAAGGTCACCTTCAACTTTAATTCCGTCAATTGCTTCACGGATGCGGTTGATTTCGTCTTCTGTAAGATCACGTGTGCGTGAATCTTCAGATACGTTTGCAGTCTTCAAGATTTCTTGTGCTTTTGTTTTACCAATACCAAAGATGTATGTGAGCGAAATAACGATACGTTTTTCGCGCGGAATATCTACACCAGCAATACGTGCCATGTGTGCACCTCCTCTTAGATTAACCTTGTTTTTGTTTGTGTTTCGGGTTTTCGCAAATTACCATTACTTTTCCTTTACGGCGAATAACTTTACATTTTTCGCAAATCGGTTTTACCGACGGTCTTACTTTCATGATTATACCCTCCTCCTGGAAAAATCGGAGTTACTTATAACGGTACGTGATTCGCCCGCGAGTCAAGTCGTACGGAGACAACTCGACAGTTACGCGGTCGCCTGGAAGGATTCGAATGTAGTGCATCCGAATTTTCCCTGAGACGTGCGCGAGCACCGTGTGGCCGTTTTCTAACTCCACTTTAAACATTGCGTTTGGAAGTGGTTCGATAACAGTGCCTTCCACTTCAATGACATCTTGTTTCGCCATCATTTATTCCCCTTTCTATATGAAGATATTTAGGAGCACAGACGATCTATTGTACAGTACTGTGAGAGAAGGATCCATAACGGATCAGCACGCAACAATAGAGCCTCATTCACCGGAATCGAGTTTCGTTAAAATCTCGTATCCATCGTCTGTGATGGCGATGGTGTGCTCAAAGTGGGCGCACATGCTACCGTCCACTGTCACAACTGTCCAGTTGTCAGCCAGCGTTCGAACATAGCGTTGACCAGCGTTGACCATTGGTTCAATGGCTAACGTCATCCCAGTCTTTAGGCGCGGCCCTTTCCCCGGTGGACCATAGTGCGGAATTTGCGGTTCTTCATGCAAATTTTGACCGACACCATGACCGACATACTCACGGACGACAGAAAACTCATGAGATTCAACATACGCTTGAATCGCATGCGAAATGTCTGTCAATCGCAGTCCAGCCTTGGCGTGCTCCAATCCTTTATACAGACTTTCTTCGGTTACGTCAAGCAACCGCTGTGTCTCTTCTGAGATTGTTCCCACTGGATAAGTCCAAGCGGAATCTCCATGGTATCCGTTATAGTGGGCACCGATGTCGATCGAGATGATATCTCCATCGTTCAATACCCGTTCTCCGGGAATTCCATGAACAAGTTCTTCGTTCACTGAAGCGCAAACACTACCGGTAAAACCGTTGTAGCCTTTGAACGACGGTGTCGCACCTTGGCTGCGAATGTAATCTTCCGCAATCCGGTCGAGCTCTAGCGTCGTAATACCTGGTTTGATGTGCTCTTTGAGCACCTGGTGCGTTCGAGCAACAATTTGCCCAGCCTCACGCATAATCGCAATTTCTCGAGGCGTCTTCGTGATGATCATTCAGTATCACCGAGTAACGCTTTAACATCGGCATAAACGACATCGATTGGACGATCTCCATCCAATGTACGAAGATACCCTTTTTCTGCATAAAAGTCAATAAGTGGTTTCGATTGCTCGATGTTGACGTCAAGGCGACGGCGAACCGTTTCCTCTTTATCGTCTTCACGTTGCATGAGTGCCGACCCATCCACATCACAGATGCCTTCCACTTTTGGTGGATTGAAGATCACATGATATGTCGCTCCACACGTCGGGCAGATCCAACGACCTGTCAAACGCGGAACGAGAATTTCCGCAGCCACATCAATGTTGACGACGTGGTCGATCTGTTTCCCCAAATCTTTAAGCAAACTTTCGAGTGCCTCTGCTTGAGCAACAGTACGCGGGAATCCATCGAGTAAAAAGCCGTTTTTCGTATCATCTTGACTCAAGCGTTCACGTACGATTCCGATTGTTACCTCATCCGGTACGAGTTCCCCTTTATCCATGAACGATTTAGCTTCTTTACCAAGTGGCGTTCCGCCTTTGATTGCCGCACGAAACATGTCGCCTGTCGAAATGTGTGGGATTTGGTACTCTTCGACGATTTTAGCCGCTTGAGTCCCTTTCCCTGCACCCGGTAAGCCCATGAGTACTAGATTCATCTCAGTTAGCCTCCAGTTTTGATTTTCACAACACATCGTAAACACGACAGGAAGGAAGGGAGAGCCCTTCCTTCCGCTTTAACGGATAAAGCCTTTGTAGTGTCGTTTTACGAGTTGACTTTCGATTTGTTTCATCGTTTCGAGGGCTACCCCGATTACGATCAACAAGCTCGTCCCTCCGATTTGCACCGAAGTTGGGAGACCGGCAAGCTTAATGAAGATTGTCGGCATGATCGCAACGAGCGATAGGAAAATCGCTCCGAAGAAAGTCAATCGATAGAGCAACTTCGTGATGTACTGTTCTGTTTGCGCCCCAGGACGAATCCCAGGAATATAGCCACCTTGCTTCTGCAGATTTTCTGCCATTTGCTCTGGGTTGACCTGAATAAATGTATAGAAGTAAGCGAACGCGATGATGAGCGCTACGTAGATTGACATTCCGATTGGAGATGTCGTATCGAAGTAAGTCTGCAACTTCTGCGTCGTTTCCGGAGAAGCAATGAAGCTTGCAACAGTTGGCGGTGTCACCATGAAGGAAATCGCGAAGATAACCGGGATGACACCAGCAGCGTTTAGCTTGATTGGCAAGTGCGTCGACTGACCGCCCACAGGGGTACGGTTCGCCGTGCGCTTCGCGTATTGAATCGGAATCTTACGTGCCGCTTGTTGAACATAAATGATCCCAACCGTCACAGCAAGAATAACGAGCAATAGCACAGCCAAGTAAACGATGTTAATGAATAACGCGTCTCCAGCATTTTGGAGCTTCGTCTCGTAAATCTGCGTGAAGATTCTTGGGAACCCAGCGATGATACCCGCGAAGATGATGACGGAAATACCATTCCCGACACCTTTCTCCGTTGTCATCTCACCGAGGAACATCAAGAACGCCGTACCTGCAGTAAGTACAATCGCGATCACGAAATAGGTTGCCGTTCCCCACGTCTCATTGACGAGACCTGGGTAGAGGCGGTTAAATCCGAACGACAGTGATGTCGCTTGAACAAACCCTAACATGATCGTCCCATAGCGCGTGACCGTCGCTAGCTTCTTACGCCCGGACTCGCCTTGTTTTGCCCATTCGGCAAACTTCGGAACGACGTCCATTTGTAAAAGTTGTACAACGATCGATGCCGTGATGTACGGCATGATCCCCATTGCGAACAGGGAGAAGTTCTGTAAAGCATTTCCTCCAAACAAGTTCAAGAAGTCGAGTAGACCTCCTGAGTCAAAACGCAACACATCCGTATTCACCATCGGCACCGGGATATGGGCCCCGATGCGGAAAATGATGATGATTGCGAGTGTGAAGAGAATACGCTGTCGAATATCTTTCACGCGCCACATATTGGAGATCGTCTGAAACATCAGATCACCTCAACTGAACCGCCAGCTGCTTCGATCGCTTCTTTCGCTGCACCCGAGAATTTGTTGGCTTTAACAGTTAATTTTGTTTCAAGCTTGCCGTTAGCAAGTACTTTGATTCCGTCTTTAGCAGAGCTGACGACACCAGTCTCGATTAAGAGTTCTGGAGTGACTTCAGTACCTGCTTCGAAACGGTTAAGCGTGTCTAGGGAAACAACTGCATACTCTTTACGAGTAGGGTTGTTGAAACCGCGTTTTGGAAGACGACGGTAAAGTGGGTTTTGTCCACCTTCGAACCCTGGACGAACGCCACCGCCTGAACGAGCTTTTTGACCTTTATGTCCACGGCCAGAAGTTTTACCGTTACCAGTCGCCATACCGCGACCGACACGGTTGCGTTCGTGACGCGAACCTGGAGTTGGCTTCAATTCATGGAGTTTCATAGTGGCACCTCCTTATTATTAAAATCGATATTATTCGTTAATTTCTTCTACAGTCACAAGGTGCGACACTTTTTTGATCATACCACGCATCGCGACGTTGTCAGGGACAACGACGGTTTGATGCATTTTGCGAAGACCAAGTGTACGTACTGTTACACGCTGATCCTCGGGACGACCGATTGTGCTGCGTGTGAGGGTGATTGCGAGTTTCGCCATGTCTAGTTCCCTCCCTTATTTAAGAAGTTCTTCTACGCTTTTACCGCGTAGTTTAGCAACTTCCTCTGCTTTTTTAAGCTCTGTCAAGCCTTTGACCGTCGCACGGACGATGTTGATCGGTGTGTTTGATCCAAGCGATTTCGAAAGGATGTCACCTACACCTGCAAGTTCGAGCACTGCACGAACTGGACCACCGGCGATAACCCCAGTACCTTCAGAAGCAGGTTTCATGAATACACGACCTGCTCCGTATACTCCTGTGATTTCGTGTGGAATTGTTGTACCAACCATTGGTACTTGAACCATGTTTTTCTTAGCGGCTTCAATAGCCTTGCGGATCGCTTCTGGCACCTCTTGTGCCTTACCTGTACCGAAACCGACGTGACCATTTTTGTCACCTACGACTACGAGAGCGGCGAAACGGAAGCGACGGCCACCTTTCACAACTTTCGCGACGCGGTTTACGGTAACAACGCGTTCTTCAAGTTGTTCCATGTTAACGTCTAACTGGCGCATCGAGTGTCCCCTCCTTTTTGTTAGAATTTAAGACCCGCTTCACGAGCTGCTTCTGCAACAGCTTTGACGCGGCCATGATAGAGGTATCCACCACGGTCGAACACAACAGTGTCGATACCTTTCTCGAGTGCACGTTCAGCTGCAAGTTTACCAACAGCTTTCGCTGCTTCAACGTTGCCGCCGTTTGTAAGATCGAGTGCTTTATCTTTCGAAGATGCTGACACAAGCGTTGTTTGTGACGCGTCATCGATAAGTTGTACGTAGATGTTCTTGCTCGAACGGAATACGTTCAAACGTGGACGAGCTGCCGTCCCGGTGATCGTACGACGTACACGAGCATGACGTTTCTTACGAACTGCATTTTTATCTGCTTTTGTGATCATTTATGCCACTCCTTTCCGTTCATTTCGTGACGAATTACTTACCAGTCTTACCTTCTTTACGGCGAATACGTTCATCAGAGTAACGAACACCTTTACCTTTGTAAGGTTCTGGAGCACGGTACGAGCGGATTTGAGCTGCAACGTGACCGACGCGCTCTTTGCTAATACCTTTTACGATGATTTGCGTGTTTGAAGGAACTTCGATCTCGATACCTTCTTCAGCAACGTACTCGATTGGATGCGAGTAACCGAGGCTGAGGACGAGTTTGTTACCTTGCTTAGCAGCACGGTAACCAACCCCTGAGATCTCAAGTGTTTTCTGGAACCCGTTAGACACACCTTCCACCATGTTGGCGATGAGGGCACGTGTCGTACCGTGGATCGTACGGTTCTCTTTCGAGTCATCCGGACGAACAACAGTTAGTTCGTTTTCTTCAATTTTGACTTCCAAGGCTGGGTTAGCTGAAAGCGAAAGTTCACCTTTAGCACCTTTTACTGTGACAATGTTGCCTTCTGCAACCGTTACAGTAACGCCAGCTGGAATCGTAACTGGTTTTTTACCAATACGTGACATTGATTACACCTCCGTTCTTGTTAGAAAAGTGACTTACCAGATGTAGGCGAGCACTTCGCCGCCGACTTGTTGTTGGCGAGCTTCTTTATCAGTCATAAGACCTTTTGATGTCGAAAGAACTGCGATACCGAGTCCTCCGAGTACTTTTGGTACTTCATCTGCTTTTGCATATACACGAAGACCTGGTTTCGAAATACGTTTGAGACCAGTGATAACACGTTCGTTGCTTGCTCCATATTTAAGGAAAAGACGAAGTGTACCTTGTTTAGCGTCCTCGATATATTCAACATCGCGAATGAAACCTTCACGCTTGAGGATCTCTGCAACCTCACGTTTGATATTAGAAGCTGGAAGCTCCAATTTTTCATGGCGAACCATGTTAGCGTTACGGATACGTGTAAGCATATCTGCAATAGGGTCTGTCATTACCATGCGATGTACCTCCTTTCACACTGTTAGTGGATTACCAACTTGCTTTTTTAACACCAGGGATTTGACCTTTGTATGCAAGATCACGGAACTTGATACGGCTGATCCCGAATTTACCCATGTAACCATGTGGACGACCTGTGATACGGCAACGGTTATGAAGACGTACAGGTGACGAGTTACGTGGCAATTTGCTGAGTCCGATGTAGTCGCCTTCAGCTTTTAATTGCGCGCGTCTCTCAGCGTACTGGGCAACGAGTTTCTCGCGTTTTTGCTCGCGATTCACCATTGACTTTTTAGCCATGTTGTCGACCTCCCTTTATTATTTTTGGAATGGCATTCCGAGAAGTGTGAGCAATTCACGTGCTTCTTCGTCTGTGTTCGCTGTTGTAACAACAACGATATCCATACCGCGTACTTTAGTTACTTTATCGTAATCGATTTCAGGGAAAATAAGCTGCTCTTTCACACCAAGCGTGTAGTTACCGCGTCCGTCGAATGCTTTCTTCGATACACCGCGGAAGTCACGTACACGTGGAAGTGAAACAGTTACTAATTTGTCGAGGAAATCGTACATGCGCTCGCCACGAAGTGTTACTTTCGCACCGATCGGCATGCCCTCACGAAGTTTGAAACCAGCGATTGATTTCTTAGCCTTCGTTACGAGTGGTTTTTGACCTGAAAGAATTGATAATTCTTCCACTGCCATGTCAAGAGCTTTCGAGTTCGAAACAGCGTCACCTACACCCATGTTGATGACGATCTTGTCGACTTGTGGCACTTGCATAACCGAGTCATAGTTGAATTTATCCATCATCGCTTTCACGATGTCGCTTTTATACTTCTCTTGCAAACGGTTCATAGTCGAATGGACCTCCTTTCGTCACGTTGTTCTTATTTATCGAGTACTTCGCCCGATTTCGCGACACGAACTTTTTTACCATCGACTACTTGGAAACCAACGCGAGTTGGTTTGCCCGTTTTAGGGTCGATTGGCATGACGTTCGAGACGTGAATTGGTGCTTCGATTTCAAGGATACCGCCTTGTGGATTCGCTTGTGATGGTTTAGCGTGTTTTTTCATCACGTTAACCCCTTCAACGACTACGCGGTTCTTGCTTGGCATAGCTTTGAGGATAACCCCTTGCTTGCCTTTATCTTTACCAGACATTACCTGGACTGTATCGCCTTTTTTAACATGCATCGTTTTGCGCACCTCCTTATAGGATTGAAATTGGAAATTAAAGTACTTCCGGTGCCAACGAAACGATCTTCATGAATTCTTTTTCACGAAGTTCACGTGCAACTGGCCCGAAGATCCGAGTGCCGCGTGGGCTCTTGTCATCTTTGATGATGACTGCTGCGTTCTCATCGAAACGGATGTACGAACCATCTTTACGACGAGCGCCGCGTTTTGTACGAACGACAACTGCTCTGACAACGTCACCTTTTTTAACAACGCCACCTGGTGTTGCTTGTTTTACCGTCGCGACGATGATGTCACCGATGTTTGCAGTCTTACGACCTGAACCACCGAGGACTTTAATTGTCAACAGTTCACGCGCGCCAGAGTTGTCTGCTACTTTCAAGCGAGATTCTTGTTGAATCATGCGAGTGTACCTCCCTCCGGATGTTTATAGATCCGAACTGTTATTAGATGATTACTGATTCTTCTACTACTGTTACGAGACGGAAACGTTTGTCTTTAGAAAGCGGACGTGTTTCCGCGATGCGGACCACATCGCCTACTTTAGCGACATTGTTCTCATCGTGCGCTTTAAATTTCTTCGTGTAGTTTACACGTTTTCCATAAAGCTTATGACGTACTTTTGTTTCAACTGCAACGACGATCGTTTTGTCCATTTTGTCAGACACGACGCGTCCAGTGAGTACTTTACGCTTATTGCGTTCCATGAGTGTTACCTCCTCTTCAATAATCCGATTAGATTAGCCGTTGTTGATGCCGAGTTCGCGTTCACGAAGAATCGTTTTAGCACGCGCAATCGACTTGCGTACTTCACGGATACGAGCAGGATTCTCAAGCTGACCTGTAGCTAATTGGAAACGAAGGTTAAAGAGTTCTTCTTTCCACTCGCCTACTTTACCGTTGAGCTCTTCATTTGTTGATTGACGGAGATCAGTTGCTTTCATTCGTATCACCACCATTTTCTTCACGTTTCACGAACTTACATTTCACTGGAAGTTTGTGCGCTGCAAGGCGAAGTGCCTCACGTGCGACTTCCTCAGATACACCCGCGATTTCGAACATTACTTTACCAGGCTTAACTACAGCTACCCAGCCTTCTGGAGCACCTTTACCCGAACCCATTCGAACTTCGAGAGGCTTTTTAGTGTACGGCTTGTGTGGGAAGATCTTGATCCACACTTTACCGCCACGTTTCATATAACGTGTCATTGCGATACGTGCTGATTCGATTTGACGGTTTGTGATCCAGCTCGCTTCGAGCGATTGGAGACCGAATTCACCGAAATGTACTGTTGTGCCGCGTTTTGCATTTCCGCGCATTTTACCACGGTGTACACGACGATATTTCACGCGTTTAGGTAACAACATAGTGTGTTGCCTCCTTCCTGAAAGAGTGTTTATTATTTAGTGTTTTTTGTTGGAAGAACTTCTCCGTGGTAAAGCCATACTTTAATTCCGATTTTACCATAAGTTGTGTCAGCTTCAGCTGTTCCGTAGTCGATGTCGGCACGGATTGTATGAAGCGGAACTGATCCTTCTGAGTACTTCTCTGAACGAGCGATATCAGCGCCACCAAGACGACCAGAAACTTCTGTTTTGATCCCTTTGATGCCAGTGCGCATCGAACGTTGAATTGACTGTTTCATTGCACGACGGAATGACACACGGCCTTCCAATTGACGAGCGATGTTTTCAGCAACAAGCTTAGCGACTGCATCCGCGTTTTTCACTTCAACAACGTTGATGTGAACACGTTTGCCTTCAGCAAGCTTTGTGATATTTTTACGGAGTGACTCGATTTCCGAACCACCTTTACCGATGACCATACCTGGTTTCGCAGTGTGAAGCGAAATGTTTACGCGGTTTGCAGCGCGTTCGATTTCAACTTTAGCCACACTAGCATCCTTCATTTTGTTTTCGATGTATTCACGAATAACGTAGTCTTCATGAAGGAGATCTGCGTAGTCTTTCTCAGCGTACCAACGCGAATCCCAGTCTTTGATAACACCAACGCGAAAACCGTGCGGATTTACCTTTTGACCCACTACATATCCCTCCTTATTTCTCAGTTACCACGATGTGAATGTGGCTTGTGCGTTTGTTAATACGACTTGCGCGACCCATCGCACGTGGGCGGAAGCGTTTGAGTGTTGGACCTTCGTTGACGAAAATTTCAGATACAACAAGGTTCTCAATGTTCATATCGTAGTTGTGCTCTGCGTTAGCGATCGCTGATTTCAATACTTTTTCAACGATTGGCGACGCTGCCTTGTTCGTGTGAGCAAGGACAGAGAGCGCTTCGCCGACTTGTTTCCCGCGAATTAAGTCTACAACGAGACGTGCTTTGCGAGGAGCAAGACGGACCATATTAGCTGATGCTTTAGCTTGCATGGATTTGACCTCCCCTCAGATTACCGTTTCGTTTTCTTGTCTGATCCGTGACCTTTGTACGTGCGTGTTGGAGCGAATTCACCAAGTTTGTGACCGACCATGTCTTCTGTCACGAATACTGGTACGTGTTTACGACCATCGTGTACACCGAACGTGTGACCCATGAATTCTGGGAAGATTGTCGAGCGACGTGACCAAGTTTTGATGACTTGCTTCTCACCAGATTCGTTAAGTTTGTCAACTTTAGCGAGCAAATGGTGATCTGCGAATGGACCTTTTTTCAAGCTGCGACCCATGATAGAACCTCCCTTTGGAATGATTCGGGAACGGCTCTTTCGAACCGCCCAAGAATCATGTGATAATTATTTCTTACGACGACGAAGGATGTACATGTCGCTCGATTTGTTTTTCTTACGAGTTTTGTAACCAAGAGCTGGTTTACCCCAAGGAGTAAGTGGGCCCGAACGACCGATTGGCGCACGACCTTCACCACCACCGTGTGGGTGATCAACTGGGTTCATTACAGAACCACGTACTGTTGGGCGTTTGCCTAACCAACGTGAACGTCCTGCTTTACCGATGTTTACAAGTTCGTGTTCTTCGTTACCAACTGAACCGATTGTAGCGCGGCAAGTGCCGAGGAACAAGCGTGATTCACCTGATTGAAGACGAACGATGACGTACTTGCCGTCACGTCCTTGGATTTGTGCCGATGCACCAGCCGCACGAACAAGCTGACCGCCTTTACCAGGCTTAAGCTCGATGTTGTGGATAGTAGTACCGACAGGGATGTTTACGAGTGGAAGAGCGTTCCCCACTTTGATATCCGCTTCAGGACCAGACATGATTTCCATGCCCACTTTGATGCCCTTAGGAGCGAGGATGTAACGTTTCTCACCATCTGCATAGTTGATGAGGGCGATGTTAGCTGAACGGTTTGGATCGTATTCGATCGTAGCAACGCGTCCGATGATAGCATCTTTGTTACGTTTGAAATCGATGATACGGTATTTACGTTTGTGCCCGCCACCTTGGTGACGTACAGTCAAACGACCTTGGTTGTTACGACCGCCTTTTTTCGAAAGCTTTTCAGTTAACGATTTCTCAGGACGGTTCGTTGTGATCTCTGCAAAGTCGAGAGATGTCATGTTACGGCGACCGTTAGTGGTCGGCTTAAACTTTTTAATTGCCATCGAGGATTCCCTCCTTTTCTTCTAAGGTAGTAAATTAACCGAGGAAGTCGATTGTGTTGCCTTCAGCAAGAGTTACGATCGCTTTTTTACGACGCGATGTGTAACCAGAGTGACGACCGACACGTTTCGCTTTCGGTTTCATGTTCATTGTGTTTACCGAAGCAACTTTCACGTTGAAAATTGTTTCGATAGCGTGCTTCACTTGTGATTTAGTCGCTTTAACTTCGATCTCGAAAACGTATTTGTTAGCTTCCATGAGGCTAACTGAACGCTCAGTGATGATCGGACGTTTGATGATATCGTATGCTTGAGCCATTATGCAAGCACCTCCTCTACCTTCGCAACCGCATCTTTAGTGAAGATGACTTTATCGTTAGCAATGAGGTCAAGAACGTTAACGCCCGCTGCCTCGATTACAGTCACTCCTGGGATGTTACGAGCTGCGAGAGCGATAGTCTCATTGTAGTCCGCTGTGACTACAAGAGCCTTACGTTCTACTGATAGGCCAAGAAGTACTGCGACCATATCTTTTGTTTTTGGTGCATCGAAAGCAAGGCCTTCGAGGACGATCATTTCGTTATTTTGTACTTTCGACGACAAAGCCGAGAGAAGTGCAAGACGACGAACTTTTTTAGGAAGCTTGTAAGAGTATGAACGTGGAGTTGGACCGAAGACTGTTCCACCACCAACCCATTGTGGTGAGCGGATCGAACCTTGGCGCGCACGACCAGTTCCCTTTTGTTTCCATGGTTTACGGCCGCCACCGCGTACTTCCGAGCGACCTTTCGTATCGTGAGTACCTTGACGGCGTGATGCTTGTTGCATGACGATCGCGTCATAAAGTACTGATTCGTTTGGCTCGATACCGAAGATGGCTTCAGCCAATTCGATTTCGCCAACTTGTGAACCTGTTTGGTTTAGCAAAGCTACTTTAGGCATTCGTAATTCCTCCTTTCCGTGCAGTTAATTAGTTACCTTTGACAGCTGTCTTGATGATGACGTTCGATTTACGAGCGCCTGGGATTGCGCCTTTAACGAGTACAAGGCCGCGTTCCACGTCAACTTTGACAATTTCAAGGTTTTGAATCGTTTTACGCTCGCCACCCATTTGACCAGGAAGAAGCTTCCCTTTAAATACGCGGTTAGGCGCTACAGGACCCATTGAACCAGGGCGACGGTGGTAACGCGAACCGTGGGACATTGGTCCACGTGATTGTCCGTGACGCTTAATCGCACCTTGGAATCCTTTACCTTTTGAAGTACCTGTTACGTCCACTAATTCACCTGCAGCGAAAATGTCCGCCTTGATCTCTTGACCGATTTCGTATCCTTCTACTGAAGTACGAATTTCTTTCATGAAGCGCTTAGGTGTCGCGCTTGCTTTCGCAGCGTGACCTTTTGCCGGTTTGTTTTGACGTGATTCTTTGATGTCTCCAAAACCGAGTTGAACTGCTTCGTAACCGTCTGTTTCAAGTGTTTTAACTTGAAGCACGACGTTTCCTTCGACAGCAACTACTGTTACCGGTACGACTTCGCCTGCTTCGTTGAAGATTTGAGTCATACCAAGTTTTGTTCCTAAGATTCCTTTAGCCATGAGATACACCTCCTGTTTAATAATTATTGTCTCTTCTGGCTAGTATCTACTATATGAAGAATTAAAGTTTGATTTCGATGTCAACACCTGATGGTAATTCGAGACGCATAAGCGCATCAACCGTTTTTGGTGTTGGGTTAACGATGTCGATCAAGCGTTTGTGTGTACGCATTTCGAACTGTTCACGAGCATCTTTATACTTGTGGACCGCACGAAGGATCGTGTAGATCGATTTGTCAGTTGGAAGCGGGATTGGGCCCGAGACCTTCGCACCTGAACGTTTCGCAGTTTCAACGATTTTCTCAGCTGATTGATCGAGAACGCGATGGTCGTATGCTTTTAAGCGAATACGGATTTTTTCATTTGCCATGTAAGTTTCCCTCCTTTGTCGCCTACTTTTAAAAATAGACAGTTCTCAGCGGAAATTTCCACACCGGCCATGGCAAAGCTGCCTGGCGTGTCATAACCTCCCGCTTCATCGCAGCGTGCTTGTGTCAGCAGAGGCATCCGATCATTGCAAATCAACGATAGGACCCATTTTCTGCTGTAAAGTCTCTCACCACTCGCACAAACACTTAATCATTATATCGAATCTGCAAAACAAATGCAAGATTTGATTTTTTTCGATCGTGCCGGATGTCTGATGAGTTGTTCAACGTTCACTAATGTAACAAGATTCGAACCCTTTTGCAAGTTCTTTTCCTTCTTTTGTTGAACTATTTTTCAAAAGAAGGCCCATGCCAACTCTTCCTAGCGTTTCATATACTCTTTAAACTGCTCAGTGACGGCTTCGACGACCGATGCCGGAGCTCGTTTCAAACACGTTTGCACAATCGAGTTGTTGAACGGGTGCGTCATAAAGTATTCGTGCAGCTTGTCGACTTTCTCTTCCCGCCCCATCACTGAATAGAGGACGACCCACTCTTCAAGATGCATCCAACTCTCGTCCGGTTCAATGTAAGGATGCGTATAAATCCCGTCCGTGCAACGCATCCGAAAACTAGCCATCACGTCGATGTCCTGTCCTTCAAACGTATATTCGCCAAAGTACGTCGTCATATACTCGTCGTGCGGACCAGACTCTTCTTTTTTTCCGGCACGGCTGAGCACACGGTCAATCGTCTCGAACTGGTCAGGCTCAACGAATAGATCCAAGTCACGCGCCGTCTCGACGATTCCGTGATGCTTGAGTAAACTTGACCCGCCAAAGCGGCAGGCAACGCCGTTCAACCGGCAAAGCGTCTCCACTTGCTTTTCCATCATCGATTCTCCTTCCTACAATCCTATCTCCTATCCTATCACTTCGTTTCAAAAAACAAAAAAGCAGCCCGCAAATGCGGACTGCTTAAGACATCGATTACTCGACGATTTCTGTTACCGAACCAGCACCTACAGTACGGCCACCCTCACGGATTGAGAAACGTGTTCCGTCTTCGATCGCGATTGTAGAAATCAATTCGATCGTCAACTCGATGTTGTCTCCTGGCATTACCATTTCAGTACCTTCTGGAAGGTGAACGATACCTGTTACGTCAGTTGTACGGAAGTAGAACTGCGGACGGTAGTTCGCGAAGAATGGCGTGTGACGGCCACCCTCTTCTTTAGAAAGAACGTAGATTGAAGCTTTGAATTTAGAGTGCGGAGTGATTGTACCTGGTTTAGCAAGTACTTGTCCACGCTCGATGTCTTCACGTGATACACCACGGAGAAGAGCACCGATGTTGTCGCCAGCTTCTGCATAGTCAAGAAGCTTACGGAACATCTCTACACCAGTACATACAGTTTTCTTAGTTTCTTCTGTAAGACCAACGATTTCAACTTCGTCGTTGACGCGGAGAATACCACGCTCAACACGACCAGTCGCTACAGTACCGCGACCAGTGATTGAGAATACGTCCTCAACTGGCATCATGAAGTCTTTGTCCGTGTCACGAACAGGCTCAGGGATGTACTCATCAACTGCGTTCATGAGTTCCATGATTTTTTCTTCCCATTGTGGTTCGCCGTTAAGCGCGCCAAGAGCTGAACCTTTGATTACAGGGAGGTCGTCGCCTGGGAAGTCATATTCAGAAAGAAGTTCACGGATTTCCATCTCAACGAGTTCGAGAAGCTCTTCGTCGTCAACCATGTCAACTTTGTTCATGAATACTACGATGAAAGGAACACCTACTTGACGTGAAAGAAGAATGTGCTCACGTGTTTGTGGCATTGGGCCATCTGTTGCCGAAACAACGAGGATCGCGCCGTCCATTTGTGCAGCACCAGTGATCATGTTTTTAACATAGTCAGCGTGACCTGGGCAGTCAACGTGTGCGTAGTGGCGTTTTTCAGTTTCGTACTCGATGTGAGCTGTTGCGATTGTGATACCGCGCTCGCGCTCTTCTGGAGCACCATCGATTGCGTCAAACTTTGTAGCTGTTTTCCCTTGTGCTTTTGAAAGTACAGCTGAAATCGCTGCAGTCAAAGTTGTTTTACCGTGGTCGACGTGGCCAATTGTACCAACGTTAACGTGCGGTTTAGAACGGTCGAATTTTTCTTTACCCATTCTAGATTCCTCCTCTATAGACAATTAATTTTTTATTTAACTAGGAAGACGTAGGCTACTTTTAACATACGTCCTCCTTAGCTTACAACAATCATTTCAGCGTTACAACCGTTATTAGCCGTTCGCTTTTTTGATGATTTCTTCTGCAATTGACTTCGGTACTTCTTCGTAGTGGTCGAAGTGCATCGAGTACGTTCCACGTCCTTGCGTACGTGAACGGAGTGACGTTGCATATCCGAACATTTCCGAAAGTGGAATCATCGCTTTAACGACTTGTGCGTTACCGCGAGCTTCCATACCTTCTACGCGTCCACGGCGTGACGTGACGTCACCCATGATGTCTCCCAAGTATTCTTCTGGGATGACAACTTCAACACGCATCATTGGCTCAAGGATGACAGCTTTCGCTTGTTCCTTAAGTTGTTTGACCGCCATCGAAGCAGCAACTTTAAACGCCATCTCGTTCGAGTCGACATCGTGGTACGATCCGAAGACGAGGGCAGCTTTAACGTCAACTACTGGGTAACCAGCGAGGATACCGTTTTCGAGAGCTTCTTGAATACCGTTTTGAACAGCTGGTACGTATTCACGTGGAACAACACCACCGACGATCTTGTTCTCAAATTCGAATCCAGCACCTTCTACGTTAGGTTCGAATTCAACGACAACGTGACCGTACTGACCGCGTCCACCCGATTGACGTACGAATTTCGAATCGATCTTCGCAGCGCTACGGATTGTCTCACGGTAAGCAACTTGTGGTGCACCGACGTTTGCTTCGACTTTGAATTCGCGACGCATACGGTCAACGAGGATATCAAGGTGAAGCTCACCCATACCAGAGATGATCGTTTGACCAGTCTCTTGGTTTGTTTCAGTGCGGAAAGTTGGATCCTCTTCTGCGAGTTTCGCGAGGGCTTGACCCATCTTGTCTTGGTCTGCTTTCGATTTAGGCTCGATTGCGACCGAGATAACCGGTTCTGGGAATGTCATTGACTCGAGAACGACGTTGTCTTTCTCTGAGCAAAGTGTGTCACCAGTCGTTGTATCTTTAAGACCAACAGCAGCGGCGATGTCACCAGAAAATACCATTGGGATTTCTTCACGGCTGTTTGCATGCATTTGAAGGATACGACCGAGACGCTCGCGCTTCCCTTTAGTCGAGTTCTTCACATACGAACCAGCTTGTGCTGTACCAGAGTACACACGGAAGAATGTCAATTTACCGACGTAAGGGTCAGTCATGACTTTGAACGCAAGTGCCGAGAACGGCGCTTCGTCAGAAGGTTCACGCGTGATTTCTTCTTCTGTATCGAGGTTGATTCCTTTGATTGACTCGACATCAACTGGTGATGGGAGGTAATCAACAACAGCGTCCAACATCAATTGAACACCTTTGTTTTTAAAGGCCGAACCGACAAGTACAGGGTAGAATTCAACGCTAAGTGTTGCTTGACGAATACCAGCTTTGAGTTCTTCGATTGAGATCTCTTCGCCTTCGAGGTATTTCATCATCAAATCTTCGTTGTAATCCGCAACGCCTTCGATCAAGCGACCACGAAGTTCTTCAGCTTGGTCAGCCATATCAGCTGGGAAGCCTTCTGTTACTTCGATGTCAGTACCGAGGTCGTTCGAGTACATGTATGTCTTTCTTTCGACGAGGTCGATGATTCCTTTGAATTCATCTTCTGCGCCGATTGGAAGTTGGATCGGGTGTGCGTTAGCGTGTAAACGTTCGTGAAGTGTTTTCACCGAGTACATGAAGTCCGCACCGATCTTATCCATCTTGTTGACGAATACGACACGTGGAACACCGTATGTTGTCGCTTGACGCCATACAGTTTCTGTTTGTGGTTCAACACCTGACTGAGCGTCAAGTACAGCAACTGCGCCATCAAGTACACGGAGTGAACGTTCAACTTCAACTGTGAAGTCTACGTGTCCAGGTGTATCGATGATGTTTACACGGTGGCCATTCCACTGTGCAGTCGTCGCTGCAGAAGTGATCGTGATTCCACGCTCTTGCTCCTGCTCCATCCAGTCCATTTGTGAAGCTCCTTCATGAGTTTCACCAATCTTGTGGATACGACCTGTGTAATAAAGAATACGTTCAGTTGTAGTCGTTTTACCGGCATCGATGTGAGCCATGATCCCGATGTTACGAGTATTCTTTAGGGAGAATTCTCTTGCCATACTGGGTATTCTCCTTCCGCATGTGTTTTTCGTGTGCTGGCACACGATATGATTATA
Organism: Exiguobacterium sp. s142; assembly: GCF_018618455.1. NCBI lineage: Bacteria > Bacillati > Bacillota > Bacilli > Caryophanales > Exiguobacterium > Exiguobacterium sp. s142. The sequence continues at coordinate 25,698 of NZ_JACSMB010000016.1, forward strand.
CCCGAAAGCCACTCCATTAAGCCACCGCTTGGTGACGTGGAGTGGTCTTTACGTTTAACTTACCAACGATAGTGAGCAAACGCTTTGTTCGCTTCTGCCATCTTATGCATGTCTTCGCGTCTCTTAACAGAAGCACCAGTGTTATTGGCTGCATCCATGATTTCATTCGCGATACGTTGCTCCATCGTCTTCTCGTTGCGGAGACGAGCGTAGTTCACGAGGTAACGAAGACCAAGTGTCGTACGGCGTTCTGGACGAACTTCAACAGGAACTTGGTAGTTTGCTCCACCTACACGGCGAGCTTTAACTTCAAGTACAGGCATGATGTTTGTCATTGCTTCTTCGAACACTTCCATAGGCTCTTTGCCTGAGCGTTCAGCGATGAGACCAAATGCGTTGTAAATGATAGTTTGAGCTGTACCTTTTTTACCGTCTAACATGACACGGTTAATGAGGCGAGTTACCAATTTCGAGTTGTAGATCGGATCTGCGATAACGTCACGACGTTCTGCACGGTTTTTACGCATCCGAGTACCCTCCTTTCAAAATTTCAGTAGTTTAGTTTGCGAGAATTACTTCTTCGCAGCTTTCGGACGTTTCGTACCGTATTTAGAACGGCCTTGCATACGTCCGTCCACACCTGCAGTGTCAAGTGCACCACGAACGATGTGGTAACGTACTCCTGGTAAGTCTTTTACACGTCCTCCGCGGATAAGAACAACGCTGTGCTCTTGAAGGTTGTGGCCAATACCTGGAATGTACGCAGTCACTTCGATTTGGTTAGTCAAACGAACACGGGCATACTTACGTAAAGCCGAGTTCGGTTTCTTCGGAGTCATTGTACCAACACGTGTACAAACACCACGTTTTTGTGGTGAGCTCACGTTTGTTTGTGACTTGATGAAACTGTTGTAACCTTTGTTAAGTGCTGGAGAGTCAGATTTAACGACTTTCGATTTGCGTCCTTTACGGACTAACTGGTTGATAGTAGGCATCTTTGAAGATCCTCCCTTCCTGAATTATGCTATTTTCTAGACCCACCGACCCGGGTGGTTCATTTAAGGTCATAACGAAACGCTTTTACGAGGCGTAGGCATTCCATGACCTCGCAAAAACGTGAGTTATACCTTGAAAGTGGCAATAATAGCAGCCAAACCTTTCCGTAGAAAGATCGGTTAACGTCCAAGTAGCTTGCCGACTGCTGGACACCATTGTCATCGACAACAACCGATTGGCGGCACTAAATCATAGTAGCACCGCCAAAGAGTGCTGTCAAGACGTTTTTACTCGACGTTCGCGTCTTCGAGGACGGCTTTCGACGCATCTTCTTTAAGTTTAACGTCACGGTATACCGGCATCCCTGTACCAGCTGGCACGAGTTTACCGATGATGACGTTCTCTTTGAGTCCGAGAAGATAGTCGCGTTTGCCTTTGATGGCAGCGTCTGTCAACACGCGAGTCGTTTCTTGGAACGAAGCGGCCGAGAGGAACGAATCTGTCTCAAGCGACGCTTTCGTGATTCCGAGAAGGACCGGTTTCGCCGTTGCTGGGCTCTTACCTACGCGAAGTACGTCTTTACACGCTTCTTTGAAGACGCCGATATCGACGAGTGAACCAGGGAGAAGTGGCGTGTCACCTGACTCGATGACTTTGACGCGACGAAGCATTTGGCGAACCATGACTTCGACGTGTTTGTCGCCGATTTCTACCCCTTGCATCCGGTATACTTTTTGAACTTCTTGAAGAAGATAGTTTTGGACACCAGACACACCACGGACGGTGAGCAATTCTTTCGGATCGATCGAACCTTCCGTGAAGACTTCCCCGGCATCTACCGTGTCGCCGATCTGAACGCGTAAACGCGCTCCGAACGGAATCGTGTACGTACGAGTCTCACTGAGTCCTTCGACCGTGAGTTCCCGCTTGTCACGCGACTCGGTAAAGTCGATGACCGTACCAGGAATTTCCGAGATGACCGCTTGCCCTTTCGGGTTACGAGCCTCGAATACCTCTTGGATACGTGGAAGACCTTGCGTGATATCATCTCCGGCTACCCCACCTGTGTGGAAGGTACGCATTGTAAGCTGCGTTCCTGGCTCACCGATTGATTGCGCGGCGATGATTCCGACTGCTTCGCCAACTTCAACGTTCGAGCCGGTCGCCAAGTTGCGGCCGTAGCACTTCTTACATACGCCGTGTGACGTGTTACATGTGAAGGCTGTACGGATTTCAACTCGTTCGATACCAGCGTCGACGATGTCGCGGGCGATATCTTCTGTGATCAATTGGTTCTTCTCAATCATGACTTCACCCGTTTCCGGATGTGCCACTGTCTCGAACGCTGTACGGCCGACGAGGCGGTCATACAAGTTTTCGATTTCTTCCGTGCCTTCGCGGAGAGCGGCAACGCGGATTCCGCGGTCCGTTCCACAATCTTCTTCACGGATGATGACATCTTGGGCAACGTCGACGAGACGACGCGTCAAGTAACCTGAGTCAGCCGTTTTAAGGGCTGTATCGGCAAGACCTTTACGCGCACCGTGCGTCGAGATGAAGTATTCTTGAACCGTCAGTCCCTCACGGAACGACGATTTGATTGGAAGTTCGATGATGCGGCCAGATGGAGCGGCCATCAAACCACGCATCCCTGCGAGCTGCGTGAAGTTGGACGCGTTACCACGGGCACCTGAGTCAGACATCATGAAGATCGGGTTCAAGCGGTTGAGGGATTTCATCAATCGCGATTGAATCTCGTCCTTCGCTTCGTTCCAAGAGCGTACAACGCGCTCGTAACGCTCATCTTCAGTGATGAGACCACGACGGAACGACTTCATGATTTGGTCGACTTGAGTTTGCGCTTCATCAAGGATTTCTTGTTTGTCCGGAAGAACGATGATATCGGCGATTCCGACCGTCACACCCGCTTTAGTCGAGTGTTTGAAGCCGAGATCTTTCATCCGGTCAAGCATGCGGCTCGTTTCAGTCGTTTCAAACTTCTGGAACACTTCCGCGATGACTTTACCAAGGAATCCTTTTTTGAACGGTTCGATGAGTGGACGTGCGGCAATTTCTTCCGCGACGTTGGCACCTTTTTCGATGAAGTACTTATCAGGCGTTGCTTCCTGCAAGTTTTCCATCGTCGGTTCGTTCAAGTATGGGAACGTGTTCGGCAAGATCTCGTTAAAGATCATCTTACCGACTGTCGTGATTAACATTTTCTCATTTTGCTCCGCTGTGAACGTCGGGTTGTTGAGCGTACGTGCTGGAAGGGCGACACGTGTATGCAAGTGGACGTATCCATTTTGATACGCGATGAGCGCTTCGTTGACGTTCGACAAAATTTTCCCTTGTCCGATGGCATCGTCGCGTTCAAGCGAGATGTAGTAGTTACCGAGGACCATATCCTGCGATGGTGTAACAACTGGTTTACCATCTTTCGGGTTCAAGATGTTCTGTGCAGCGAGCATGAGGAGACGAGCTTCTGCTTGCGCTTCGGCTGAAAGTGGTACGTGGACCGCCATTTGGTCACCATCAAAGTCGGCGTTGTAAGCCGTACATACGAGTGGGTGTAGACGAATCGCACGGCCCTCGACGAGAATCGGTTCGAAAGCTTGAATCCCTAGACGGTGAAGTGTAGGGGCACGGTTCAAGAGAACCGGATGCTCACGAATGACTTCTTCGAGGACGCCCCAGATTTCTGGTTGCATCTTCTCAATTTTGCGTTTGGCGTTCTTGATGTTCGACGCGATCCCGCGACCGACAAGTTCTTTCATCACGAACGGTTTGAAGAGTTCAAGGGCCATCTCTTTCGGGAGACCACATTGGAACATCTTCAAGTTCGGTCCAACGACGATAACCGAACGTCCTGAGTAGTCGACCCGTTTACCAAGAAGGTTTTGACGGAAACGACCTTGTTTCCCTTTCAACATATGTGAAAGCGACTTAAGTGGACGGTTACCTGGACCTGTTACCGGACGACCACGACGACCGTTGTCGATGAGGGCGTCAACCGCTTCTTGAAGCATACGCTTCTCGTTTTGCACGATGATGTTCGGCGCGCCGAGATCGAGCAAACGTTTGAGACGGTTGTTACGGTTGATGACTCGACGATATAAATCGTTCAAGTCAGAAGTCGCAAAGCGCCCACCATCGAGCTGCACCATCGGGCGAAGCTCAGGTGGAATGACAGGAAGTACTTCGAGGATCATCCAATCTGGATCATTCCCCGACGTGAAGAACGCATCGAGCACTTCAAGACGCTTGATCGCACGTGTACGACGTTGGCCTTGAACTGTCTTCAATTCTTCGCGGAGTTCTCCGACTTCCTTCTCGAGTTGTACGTCTTGAAGGAGTGTCCGGATCGCTTCCGCACCCATGTCTGCTTTAAAGTCACTACCGTACTTCTCACGGTAGAGACGGAATTCTTTTTCCGAGAGAAGTTGTTTCTTCTCGAGCGGAGTGTCACCTGGTTCTGTCACGACGTACGACGCGAAGTAGATTACTTCTTCGAGCGCACGCGGTGACATATCGAGAACAAGCCCCATTCGACTTGGAATCCCTTTGAAGTACCAGATGTGCGAAACCGGAGCCGCGAGCTCGATGTGGCCCATACGTTCGCGACGCACTTTCGCTTTCGTCACTTCAACGCCACAGCGGTCACAAATGACTCCTTTATATCGGATTCGTTTGTATTTCCCGCAGTAACATTCCCAGTCTTTCGTAGGACCGAAGATTCGTTCACAGAACAGTCCGTCCTTCTCTGGTTTGAGTGTACGATAGTTGATTGTTTCCGGCTTTTTGACTTCCCCGTAAGACCACGAACGGATCTTTTCGGGTGAAGCCAAGCCGATTTTCATATATTCAAATCGATTAACATCTACCAAGGGGCCGACCTCCCTTTTCGCCTTATTCCTCTTCCGTAACAGTCGGTTGAACGACTTGTTCTAACGCCGATGTTGCGTTCGGGATGTTGTCGTCATCTTCATCTTTCATTTCAACTTCTTCGTCGTCCACAGACATCATCTTGACTTCCATACCGAGCGCTTGAAGCTCTTTGATCAAGACGCGGAACGATTCAGGAACGCCCGCTTTCGGAACGCTCTCGCCTTTCACGATTGCTTCGTATGCTTTCACACGACCAACCGTGTCATCCGACTTGATTGTAAGGATTTCTTGGAGCGTGTAGGCTGCGCCGTACGCTTCAAGTGCCCAAACTTCCATCTCACCGAAGCGCTGTCCACCGAACTGTGCTTTACCACCGAGCGGTTGTTGCGTAACGAGCGAGTATGGTCCTGTCGAACGAGCGTGAAGTTTATCATCAACCATGTGCGCAAGTTTGATCATATACATGACACCGACCGAGACGCGGTTATCGAACGGTTCACCAGTACGACCGTCATAGAGACGAGTCTTAGCGTCTTTGTCCATTCCAGCTTCTTCAATCGTTGCCCATACGTCTTCCTCACGTGCGCCATCGAATACAGGTGTCGCCACTTTGATGCCGAGCTTTTTAGCCGCCATTCCAAGGTGGAGTTCAAGTACCTGACCGATGTTCATCCGCGATGGTACACCGAGTGGGTTAAGCATGATGTCAATCGGTGTGCCGTCTGGCATGTATGGCATGTCTTCTTCAGGGAGGATCCGCGAGATAACACCTTTGTTACCGTGACGTCCCGCCATCTTATCCCCTTCGTGAATCTTACGTTTTTGAACGATGTAGACACGAACCATTTGGTTCACACCTGGTGAGAGTTCGTCGCCGTTCTCACGGTCGAACACCTTGACGTCCAAGATGATGCCGTCGCCGCCGTTTGGTACACGGAGTGACGTATCACGGACTTCACGGGCTTTCTCACCGAAGATCGCATGCAAGAGACGCTCTTCCGCCGTCAGTTCAGTTACACCTTTAGGCGTGACTTTCCCGACGAGGATATCGCCATCTTTCACTTCCGCACCAATGCGGATGATCCCACGGTCGTCCAAGTGGCGAAGCGCGTCATCACCGACGTTCGGAATATCACGTGTGATTTCCTCAGGTCCGAGTTTCGTGTCTCGTGACTCTGACTCATACTCTTCGATGTGAATCGAAGTGTAGACGTCATCTTTCACGAGGCGCTCACTCATGATGATCGCATCCTCATAGTTGTAACCGTCCCATGTCATGAAGGCGACAACGACGTTACGACCGAGCGCGAGCTCACCCATATCCATCGATGGACCGTCAGCAAGGATTTCTCCTTTGTCGACATGGTCACCAGCAGCGATGATCGGCTTTTGGTTGTAGCACGTCCCTTGGTTCGAACGAACGTACTTTTGAAGTTTGTAGCGGTCAAGGTCACCTGAAACCGTTGTTCCGTTCACGTCAGACGTGCGGCGGACCAAGATTTCACGCGCTGTGACACGCTCGACGACACCTGGGTATTTCGCGATAATCGCGGCCCCAGAGTCTTTCGCTGACACGTACTCCATACCAGTACCGATAATCGGCGAGTCCGGTTGAAGGAGTGGTACAGCTTGACGTTGCATGTTCGCTCCCATGAGGGCACGGTTCGAGTCATCGTTCTCAAGGAACGGGATACATGCTGTTGCCGCAGAAACAACCTGTTTCGGCGAAACGTCCATGTAGTCGACTCGACTTGGCTCAACTGACAAGTTTTGTCCGCGGAAGCGGCAAAGGACTTGCTCGTTTGCAAAGTAACTGTCTTCAGTGAGCGGCATGTTCGCCTGGGCGACGACGTAGAGATCTTCTTCATCCGCCGTCATATATTGAATCTCGCTCGTGACGAGACCTGTTTCCGGGTCGACTCGGCGGTACGGTGTCTCAATGAAACCGTACTCGTTTACTTTCGCAAAAGATGAAAGCGAGTTGATGAGACCGATGTTCGGTCCTTCAGGTGTTTCGATTGGACACATCCGACCGTAGTGCGAATAGTGAACATCTCGAACTTCGAAGCCGGCACGCTCACGTGTCAAACCACCCGGTCCGAGTGCAGAGAGACGACGCTTGTGCGTGAGCTCTGCGAGCGGGTTTGTTTGGTCCATGAACTGTGACAACTGCGAGCTACCGAAGAACTCTTTCAGCGATGCGATTACCGGGCGGATGTTAATCAGCGCCTGTGGTGTGATCGCATTTTGATCTTGAATCGACATCCGTTCTTTTACGACACGTTCCATACGAGAAAGACCGATACGGAATTGGTTTTGGAGAAGTTCTCCGACTGAACGAAGACGACGGTTTCCTAAGTGGTCGATGTCATCTGTTGTCCCGACTTCGTGAAGTAAGTTGAAGAAGTAGTTGATCGATGCAATGATATCCGCTGGCGTGACGTGCTTGATGCTACGGTCGATGTTGCCATTACCGATAATGTTCAAGACACGCTCTCCATCCGGGTCATCTGGTGAGATGACTTTGATCGATTGGAGACCAAACGGCTCACCTTCAGCAACGCCGCCAGTTGGCTCAGCGTCCATGTAACCGAGACCGTTTTCCAAATGCGGAAGGACGCGGTCTAAGTTGCGACGGTCGAGGATCGTTCCAGCTTCGGCGATCACTTCGCCTGTCTCTGGGTCAACGAGCGTCTCGGCCAATTTCTGACCGAAGAGACGGTTTTTAAGATGAAGTTTTTTGTTCATCTTATAACGACCAACGTTTGCGAGGTCGTAGCGTTTCGGGTCGAAGAAACGTGAGACGAGAAGTGATTTTGCGTTTTCAACCGTTGGTGGTTCACCAGGGCGGAGACGCTCGTAAATCTCGATCAACGCTTTCTCTGTCGACTCGGTATTATCTTTTTCAAGGGTGTTCCGAAGATATTCATCATCCCCGAGAAGGTCGATAATTTCTTGGTCCGTACCAAATCCGAGAGCACGCAACAACACCGTTACCGGGATCTTACGGGTACGGTCGATACGAACATAAACGATATCCTTAGCATCTGTCTCAAGTTCGAGCCATGCTCCACGGTTCGGGATGACTGTTGCACCGAAACCACGTTTACCGTTTTTATCGAGTTTAGAATTGTAATAGACGCTCGGCGAACGAACAAGCTGGGAAACGATGACGCGTTCTGCGCCGTTAATAATAAACGTTCCCGACTCTGTCATAATCGGGAAATCACCCATGAATACTTCTTGTTCTTTAAGCTCACCTGTCTCTTTGTTTTGCAGACGTACTTTCACGCGCAATGGCGCAGAATAAGTGACGTCGCGCTCCTTCGAGTCATCAATCGAATATTTCGGCTCGCTAAGCGAGTAATCGATGAACTCAAGCACGAGGTTTCCAGTGAAGTCGGAGATTGGCGAAATGTCGGTAAACATCTCTTTCAATCCTTCACGTAAGAACCACTCATAAGAAGCAGTTTGAATTTCAATCAAATTCGGAAGCTCTAATACCTCACTGATACGGGCAAAGCTTCTTCTCTGACGGTGACGACCGTACTGAACAAGTTGACCAGTCAACTGATTCACCTCTCAGACCCCCAATTCTCTATCGAATTTTTCGGGCGTAATAATCGAACATTGTCATTGAATGTCGCCCTTTTTCCGCGTCTAAAAAGCGGCAAACGCGGCAATTCAAGGCGAATTCCATTCCAATGGCATTTTATAATGTTAGCATATACGTTATAGCGAGTCAACAAGACTCAACCGTTTGTCAAGAGCGAATTGCCCGGAAAATAAAATAGCCTTTGTCTTTGGCAACCGTCTCGACCTGACCGAACACATCTTCAAGCAACTTCTTAGCAGAAGGCGCTCCTTGTTTCTTTTGAATGACGACGTAGAGTGCCCCGCCCATGACGAGATGCGCGTACGCATCTCTTAAAATCGTGTGAACCACTTGCTTCCCGGCCCGAATCGGCGGATTGGTCACGATAGCGGCAAATTGCTCGCCTCCGACTCCATCATATGCGTGGCTAAGCCGTGTTTCGATCGTCACCCCGTTTTGGGCGGCGTTTTGCTCTGACAAGGCAAGCGCTCGTTCGTTCACGTCGACGAGAAGCGCTTCACGCCCAGAGGCGTCGGCAAGCGAGATCCCCATCGGACCGTAGCCGCAGCCTACATCTAAAATGCGACCTTCAACTTCCGGCACTTCAAATGACTCGATTAAGAGACGTGACCCAAAATCGACCGATCCTTTCGAGAACACGCCGCGGTCCGAGGTGAAGCGATACATCTTCCCTCGCAACTCATACGTCCACGTCTCAGGGGCACTTTTCGAACTCGGATCGTTCGTATAGTAATGATCTCCCATGCATTGAACCTCCTAACCCACTCTTCAAGGAAATAAAAGAAGCTCGCCATAGCGAGCTTCTATACGTTGTGAAGTAAAAGTTAGATTACTTAACTTCGACAGATGCGCCAGCTTCTTCAAGCTTAGCTTTAACTGCGTCTGCATCTTCTTTAGAAACGCCTTCTTTGACTGGAGCCGGAGTTCCGTCAACGAGTGCTTTTGCTTCTTTAAGACCGAGGCCAGTAAGTTCACGTACTGCTTTGATTACGTTGATCTTACCAGAACCTGCGCTTGTGAGGATTACGTCGAATTCAGTTTGCTCTTCAGCTACTGCTGCGCCTGCACCTGCTGCTGCTACTGGAGCTGCTGCTGATACGCCGAATTCTTCTTCGATTGTTTTTACGAGTTCGTTAAGTTCGAGAACCGTCATTGATTTGAGGTCTTCGATGAATTGCTCTTTGTTGAAAGCCATTATGGTTTTCCTCCTTTGATGTTGTAAAAAGTTTTTTTACGCTACGCGACAAAGATTAAGCAGACTGCTCTTCTTTTTGTTCTGCGATTGCGTTTGTTGCGATTGCGAGCCCGCGGATCGGAGCTTGAAGGACGCTGAGAAGCATCGAGAGAAGACCATCGCGTGATGGAAGTTCTGCAAGGGCTTTAACTTCTTCGAGTGAAGTTACTTTGCCTTCGATGATTCCGCCTTTAAGTTCGAGCGCTTTGTGCTCTTTTGAGAAGTCGTTCAAGATCTTCGCTGGAGCAATAACGTCTTCTTTCGAGAACGCGATTGCAGTAGGACCTGTGAAAACTTCATCGAGACCGTCATAACCAGACTGAGTCGCCGCGCGACGAAGGAGACCGTTTTTGTATACTTTGAACTCGATTCCAGCGTCACGAAGTGTTTTACGGAGTGTAGTCACTTCTTCAACTGTAAGTCCACGGTAGTCAACAACGATCGTTCCAACGCTTGCTTGCATTTTCTCAGCGATTTCATCAACGAGTACCGATTTCTGAGCTACGATTTTTTCGCTTGCCATGTTTGTGCACCTCCTAGTCAATTCTTATACCGGACGAGAGGCTGCTCTCCAAAAAGAAATCCCTCGTATGAAGACATACGAGGGCGTAATTGTTTGAAAGTAAACCTGTGACAACAGGCTCAAGTTCGAGCAAAGACACCTCGGAAGGGTTTACGGACCGATGTCCACCTTCTGTCTGCGGTAATCCAACATATTCGGTTGAACGTGTTTTACTTTAACAGCGGCATCACACGTTGTCAACAGTTTATTTCAAGTGAATTACTTGATGAAATCGGCAGTCGCGACACGGATACCAGGACCCATTGTCGAAGAAAGCGCGATGTTTTTGAGGTAAGTTCCTTTTGCAGTAGCAGGCTTAACTTTCATGAGTGTCTCGAGGATAGTCTCGATGTTCTCAGAGAGTTTTGTTGCTTCAAATGACTTCTTACCAACTGGTACGTGGATGTTACCGGCTTTATCAACACGGTACTCAACTTTACCAGCTTTGATGTCCGCGATTGCTTTCGCAACGTCGAACGTGACTGTGCCTGTTTTCGGGTTAGGCATGAGGCCTTTTGGTCCGAGAACGCGACCGAGTTTACCAACTTCACCCATCATGTCAGGTGTCGCAACGATAACATCGAAGTCGAACCATCCTTGTTGGATTTTAGTGATGTACTCAGCGTCGCCGACGAAGTCAGCGCCAGCCGCTTCAGCTTCTTTAACTTTTTCGCCTTTTGCAAAGACGAGAACTTTTTGTGTTTTACCAGTACCGTGTGGAAGTACAACGGCACCGCGGATTTGTTGGTCCGCTTTCTTCGGATCTACGCCGAGACGGACAGCAATTTCGATTGTTTCATCGAACTTAGCTGTTGCAGTTTTTTGAACGAGTTCAACCGCTTCTGCGAGGTCGTAAGACTTCGTGCGATCAACAAGCTTAGCTGCTTCTTGGTGTTTTTTACCCATGATTCTTTTCCTCCTTGTGGTTAGCGGAATTTCCTCCCACATAATGAAGGGATTGAAGGTGAGCAAAATATGCACCGACAATCCCAGAGACTAATAAATTAGTCTTCGATTACAATACCCATACTGCGCGCAGTACCTTCAACCATAAGCATCGCTGTTTCTACAGACGCTGCGTTAAGGTCAGGCATTTTAAGTTCAGCGATTTCGCGAACTTTATCACGCTTAACCGTTGCTACTTTCTTACGGTTCGGTTCTCCTGAACCGCTCTCGATACCAGCAGCTTTTTTCAAAAGAACTGCAGCTGGTGGAGTTTTCGTAATGAATGTAAACGAACGATCTTCGTATACCGTAATGACTACAGGAATAATCAATCCGGCTTGGTCTTGTGTACGAGCGTTGAACTCTTTACAGAATCCCATGATGTTAACACCTGCTTGACCAAGTGCTGGACCAACTGGTGGTGCTGGGTTAGCTTTACCAGCAGGGATTTGAAGTTTAACGAGTTTAGTAACTTTTTTCGCCACGAGACACACCTCCTTAAGTCTAAAATGTGGTTTCTTGGACGTTGTGCGCCCTCCCACTCAATCTATTAGGTCGAGTTTGTACTGAAATATAGCACAACATCAAACATTTCCGATTGTACCATCCGTTTCCGAGAATGGCAAGTGGGTTTTAGTTAATTTTCTGAACTTGTTCGAAATCAAGCTCAATTTTTGTTTCGCGGCCGAACATGTCGACGACGACTTTGAGCTTCTCTTTGTCAGTTTCGATCTCATCAATCGTACCTTCAAAGTTCTCGAACGCGCCTTCTTTGACACGAACGAGATCGCCAAGCTCATAGTTATAACGGTCTTTCTTCTCGATCAGACCCATCTGCGAAAGGACGTTCGTCACTTCGTCAGGCTGGAGTGCGATCGGCTTGGCGCCGCCCCCGGTTGATCCGAGGAAGCCCGTTACGTTTGGCGTGTTACGAACAACATACCATGAATCGTCTGTCATAATCATCTCGACGAAGACGTATCCAGGGAAGTTTTTCACTTCACGCTCTTTAATTTTCTTTTCGCCACTCTTCAACGTGACTTCTTCTTGCGTTGTTTCGGTCGGAACGAGGACGCGGAAAATTTTATCTTCCATGTTCATCGAACCGATTCGACGTTCTAGGTTTTCTTTGACATTGTTCTCAAAGCCAGAGTACGTCTGGACAACAAACCATTGTTTCTCCACGGCTTTCACCTCTTTCCTTAGTTAATCAATAGGTTGACGAGATAACTGACACCAGTATCTACGCCGAACACGAACAGGCCGATCACGACGACCGTCGCGATGACTGTGATGGTATATTTTGTGAGCTCTTTACGAGTCGGCCAACTCGTCTTCTTTAACTCTTTCCATACATCGCGCAAAAAGTTCATGGTAGCTTCCTCCTACGTTGAATGCCAATCTACGTTACTTTGATTCTCGATGTGTTGTGTGCGCATTGCAACGACGGCAGAACTTGTTCAGCTCGAGCCGCGTCTGCACATCATCTTTCTTGGTCGTCGAGTAAACTCTTGACCCGCAATCCGCGCACTCGAGACTTACTTTCTTTGCCATCCATAAGCGCCCCTTTCGACAGCTCCATATTAAAAAAGAGCGAAAAAAAAACGCCTCCTGTAACTGGCGTCTGCGGACAAGGCGCTGCCTTAAAAGTATCACATAGGAGGCGTGCGGTCAATACGAGTTAACTCGTCAGCATTTTAACGTCAACATGCCGCTCGAATTTTTTCTTCACGCGCTGCAAGGCGTTATCGATCGACTTCACGTGACGGTCAAGGTCGTCAGAGATTTCTTGATACGAACGGCCATCCAAATAAAGACGAAGCACTTTTCGTTCCAAGTCACTGAGGAGCTCATCCATCTTCTCTTCCATGAACAGTTGTTCTTCCCGCGTGACGAGCAAGTCTTGCGGGTCGTTCGGATGCGGGGGGATGATCACGTCGAGCAACGTCCGGTCAGACTCATCGTCAAAGATCGGCTTGTCGAGCGAGACGTATGAGTTGAGCGGAATATGCTTCTGACGCGTCGCCGTCTTAATCGCCGTGATCATCTGACGGGTGATACACATCTCGGCAAAACTCTTAAACGACGCGAGGCGTTCATCCCGATAGTCACGCACGCCTTTATACAGACCGATCATTCCCTCTTGGACGATATCCTCGTGGTCGGCGCCAATCAAAAAGTAAGACCGCGCCTTCGCCCGCACGAAGTAACGGTAACGTTCAATCAAAAACTCGAGCGCATCACTATCCCCTTCATTCCGCGCTAGAGAGACGAGCTCTTCGTCTGACATCGTTTCAAACTGCTCGTATGGCCATCCGTTCATGTTTCATACCCCCCGGCAATTGATAATGAACTATGTAAGTTAGTGTTCTTATTATAGGCGTCATACAAAACGACCGTCAAATAAATTTCAAAAAATTCCGTCAATTAGATATGGTGTAACTCATACAACTAATAGTATACAACATTTCTTTCCAAAAAAATGTCAAACTAAAAACAAAAAAACGAGTCCATTGTATGAACTCGTCAGTGAGAATCCTCACCGTTCGACTTACGGCGCCGCATTTCTTCAAAACGGGCCATGACGTCAGGCGGGATATCGATTGTTTTTCGATTGGACCGATCGCTCGCGAGCGTCTGACGCTCTTGCTCAATCGCCACTTTCGCTTGCTTCCAATCCTTTAATAGTTCGGTCGCCGGGACACGGAGGGCACCTTGACCGAAGATGACCCATTGCTCGGTAAAATCGTTTGTGGCGACGAATAACGTCACTAAACGATCGTCCACGAGTTCATGGGCCCGCCGTTCGATCCACTCATCCGCCGTTTCGTTCTCCTTCGTATAGACGACCTCGACCCGGCTCCGCTTCTGGATCGATTCGCGCCCATAGCGCATGTGGGCATCAAAGACGACCGTCACCATGCGGCCTGTGGCGGCCTGATACTCGGCCATCGCTTCAATCAAGTCATTTCGAGCTTGATCGAAGTCGATGTCCCGCAGTTTTCGAAGATGCGGCCACGCCCCAATGATGTTATAGCCATCGACGAGGAGTAATTCTCGCTTTTTCAGGCTCATGATAACGGATTACGAGAGCGATGCACCTCATACAGAAGAAGTGCGGCCGCGACCGAAGCGTTGAGCGACGTGACATGACCGACCATCGGCATATGGACGAGGAAGTCACACGCCTCGCGCACGAGACGGCCCATCCCTTTCCCTTCGCTGCCGATTACGACGACGAGTGGCATGTTCCCATCGAGCCGACGATAGTCTTGACTCTCACTCGCGTCAGTTCCGACGATCCACATCCCTTTTTCTTTCAATTCTTCGAGCGTCCGCGTCAAGTTCGTGACACGCGCGACCGGGATATATTCAATTGCTCCCGTCGAGGCTTTCGCGACGGTTTGCGTCAAGCCGACCGAGCGCCGTTTCGGAATGATGACTCCATGGGCGCCGACCGCGTCAGCTGTCCGTAAAATCGATCCCAAGTTGTGCGGGTCCTCTAGCTCATCGAGCAAAATAAAGAGCGGTGTCTCCCCTTTAGACTCGGCAAGCGCGAACATATCGTCAAGCGTCTTATACTCGTAAGCCGCAACGGCCGCGACGACGCCTTGATGGTGTTCACTGCCCGCCATCTTTTCAAGCTTCGTCTTCGGGACGAACGAGATCTGTACCGAGGCCTCATTGGCCATGCCGATAATTTGGGCGAGCGGCCCTTTGTGCTGCCCTTCCATGATAAAGACTTTATTCATATCCCGTCCGCTCCGAAGCGCCTCGATTACTGGATTACGTCCATATAAGAAATCGATGCCTTCTTCAAGGACGTCAACTTCTTGATAGTCCGGGCGTTCCGGCTTTTGACGGTGCGGACGGTCGCCCCGTTCACCTCTTGGACGGTCGAACGAACGCTTGTCGTTCGCTCGTCCTCCGTCATGTCGTTTCGGGTTGCTCGGTTTCGAGCCATGTGAGTGCCTGTTCGATGAGTTCTTCAAGACGATCCCTTCTTTCTATTAGATATGTGTAGCCGATCAATGCCTCAAAAGCTGTCGAGTAGCGGTATGTGTGGACGTCGGTGCGTTTCGGGATCGACCCTGATTTCGCATTTTTACCGCGCCGGACGATCGCTGTCTCGTCCTCGCTCAAGATACCCGTCTCTAACCAGTGGGTGACGACGCTCGCTTGCGCGGTTGCGTTCACGTAACGGACGGCCCCGCGATGGAGGTCGTTCGGTCGCGTCAACCCTTTGCCGAGCAGTCGTTTTCGTACCGCCATCTCATACACTGCGTCGCCCATATAAGCGAGGGCGAGCGCGTTTAGTTGATTCGCATTCGTCATGACCGTTTCCACCGTACGCCTTGCGCCGTATCTTCGAGCTGGATGTTCTGTTGTTTCAACAAGTCACGGATTTCGTCGGCACGGGCAAAGTTACGCTCTGCTCGGGCCGTATTCCGCTCGAGAATTAACTGATCGATCTCGGCGTCGAGTAGTTCTGTTTCCACTTCAATCGTCAACCCGAGCACGCCCGTCAATTCCTTGAACAAGTCGAGCACTTGCTCGAGCGTATCTTTCGAGACATGGTCTGCTTTGGCGTAGATGTTTGCCTCTTTTGCTAAATCAAACAATACTGTCACGGCGTTCGCCGTGTTGATATCATCATCCATCGCTTCGATAAATGCTGCTTTCACCGTCGCAAGTTTTCGCTCCATCGCCTCGCTCGGTTCAACGAGACCGGCCGTGACCGACAGACGGTGTTCGACGTTATGGTACGCTTCCTTGATCCGGTCCCATCCGTTCGCGGCCTGATTGATCAGCTCGCGGCTATAGTTGATCGGATGACGGTAGTGGACCGATAACATGAAGAAACGGAGCACCATCGCGTCGACTTCTTTTAACGCCTCGTGGACGAGCAGGAAATTCCCGAGTGATTTCGACATCTTCTCGTTCTCGATGTTGATGAAGCCGTTGTGGAGCCAGTAGTTCGCAAACTTCGTATGGTTGCACGCCTCAGACTGCGCAATCTCATTCTCGTGGTGCGGGAATTTGAGGTCATGCCCGCCTGCGTGAATGTCGATCGTTTTGCCGAGGTGCTTCTTCGCCATCGCCGAGCATTCGATATGCCAGCCGGGGCGTCCTTGTCCCCAAGGGCTGTCCCAAGCCGGCTCATCTGGTTTAGCCGCTTTCCAGAGCACGAAGTCGAGCGGGTCTTCCTTCTTCTCCCCGACGTCGACACGTGACCCGGCCCGAAGGTCTTCGATCGACTGTTGGCTGAGCTTGCCATACTCTTCAAACTTACGCGTCCGGAAATAGACATCGCCTTCTGACGCGTAGGCGTAGCCTTCATCCTCTAAGTTACGGATAAAGTCGATGATTTCCTCCATCGTGTCGGTGACACGTGGATGCACGTCCGCTGGCAAGACGTTCAACGCACCCGTATCCGCCAAATAAGCGTCGATATAGCGGTTCGTCAGCGTTGCGACGTCCTCACCGAGCTCATTCGCCGTACGGATGATCTTATCATCCACATCGGTAAAGTTGAGGACGTACTTCACGTCGTAGCCTCGGTATGTCAAATAGCGGCGTACCGTGTCGAATGCGATGGCCGGACGGGCGTTTCCGACGTGAATATAATTATAGACGGTCGGTCCGCATACGTACATGGACACTTTCCCAGGAACGATCGGGTTGAACGGTTCTTTCTTATTCGTGAGGCTGTTGTAAAACTGAATCATGTGACTTCTCCTCCATCTGTTTCTCGAGTGATGCTAACTGACGTTGCAGATCGGCTACAGCGTTCTCTAACCGCTCTTGGCATTCACGATCCGGGTCCGGTAAGCGATGGTCGAGGTCGTGCTGTTTGACCCGCTCCCCGTTGCGGATGACGACACGTCCAGGGATTCCGACGACGGTCGAGTCTGACGGGACATCTTTTAAGACGACCGAACTGGCCCCGATTTTGACGCAATCGCCTATCGTGATATTACCGAGCACTTTCGCGCCGGCCGAGATGAGCACATCGTTCCCGATGGTCGGATGCCGCTTCCCTTTTTCTTTGCCGGTTCCGCCGAGCGTCACGCCTTGATAGATGGTGACGTTATTGCCGATGATGGCCGTCTCCCCGATGACGATCCCGAATCCGTGGTCGATAAAGACACCTTCGCCGATGATGGCACCCGGATGAATCTCAATCCCGGTCACCCAGCGACTCGTCTGGGCAATCATTTTAGCCAATAGTTTAATATTGCGAGTCCACAACCCATGCGCGATCCGATGCGACCATAAGGCATGGAGGCCTGGATACGTCAATACGACTTCTGCTTTTGAGCGGGCAGCCGGATCGAGTTCGAGCACGTTCCGGATGTCGGCGCTCACACTTTTCCAAAATCCCATAATTGTTCTCCTTTTCCATATCAAAAACAAAGACGCCCCTGTGCCAAGGCACAGAGACGCCGTAAGCGCGGTTCCACTCTGTTTGGGAAAGTTCCCCTCTCAAGTCTCGTTAACGCCGAGTCGCGGTCCCGACTACATATCGCCGGAACGGCTCCGAGGTGCACTTCGACGGGGGACGCTTCTAGAACTTCCAGCCTAGGTTCTAGTCTCTGACAAGTGTCAACCCGCTTACTTTCCTCATCGTTGCCTTTAAGCTAATAATGTTGTGAGACGTGCCAACACACGCTCTTTGCCAATCAGCGCAATCGCGTTTGGAAGTTCTGGTCCATGTGTTTGTCCGGTCGTGGCGACACGGATTGGCATGAACAAGTTCTTTCCTTTTTGCCCAGTCGCTTTTTGAGTGGCCTTCGTAGCCGCTTTGACAGCTTCCGGTGTGAAGTCTTCGATCGCCTCGAGCTGCGTTTTGAACTCGGCGAGTACAGCCGGCACCGCTTCACCGGCAAGCACCGCGTTCGCCGCCTCGTCATACTCGACCTCGTCTTTAAAGAACAAGTCTGTCAACGGTACAATTTCGGCACCGTGTGTCATTTGTTCTTTATAAAGAGCGATGAGTGCTGTGGCCCAGTCCGCCTCTTCCATTGACAAGGCAACAGGCAATCGTCCTGCTTCTTGTAAGAATGGTAAACTGAGTGCCACCACTTCGTCAAGCGAAGCCTGCTTCATGTAGACACTGTTGATCCAAGCGAGCTTATGCTGGTCGAATACGGCCGGACTCTTCGATAGACGGCCCGCGTCGAACATGTCGATAAACGCTTCTTTCGTGAAGATTTCCTCTTCACCGACTGGAGACCAACCGAGAAGCGAGATGAAGTTGAAGAGCGCACCAGGGAGATATCCGAGGTCTGCATATTGTTCGATGAACTGGATGATCGACTCATCACGTTTCGAGAGCTTCTTATGGTTCTCGTTATAGATCAATGTCATGTGACCGAACGTCGGATACTCCCATCCGAGTGCATCGTATACCATCATCTGTTTCGGTGTGTTCGCGATATGGTCATCCCCGCGCAACACGTGGCTGATTTTCATCAAGTAGTCATCGACGACGACGGCAAAGTTGTACGTCGGGATCCCGTCTTGCTTGACGATGACCCAGTCTCCGAAGTCTTTCGACTCGAACGAAACGTCGCCTTTGACAACGTCTATCCATTTGTACGTAACCTGTTCTGGCACTCGAATCCGAATCGACGGCTTCCGTCCTTCGGCTTCGAACGCCGAGCGCTCAGCGTCGCTCAAGTCGCGATGTGCTCCCGAGTAGCGTGGTGCTTCACCGCGTGCGATCTGTGCCTCGCGCTCCGCTTCGAGTTCTTCTGACGTCATGTAGCATTTATAAGCGAGCCCTTTGTCCATCAACTCGTTCACGTATTTGTTGTAGATGTCGAGTCGTTCCATTTGGAAATATGGACCGTAATCGCCATCGCGACCCGGACCTTCATCCCACTCGATACCGAGCCATTCCAAGTACTTCATCTGACTTTCGACACCGTTCTCGACGTTTCGTTTTTGATCCGTGTCCTCGATCCGAAGAATCATTTTCCCGCCTGCGTGGCGAGCATATAAATAGTTAAATAGCGCGGTCCGGGCGTTCCCGATATGAAGGTGACCCGTCGGACTTGGCGCATAGCGTACACGCACTTCACTCATAATATTTCCACCTTTCTTCTCTTCTGCCCAAATAGTATACCACTTTTTTCAAGCACGGTTGAGCAAGATGACCGCCTGGGCGGCGATTCCTTCTTCACGTCCCGTAAAACCTAACCGTTCCGTCGTCGTCGCTTTCACGTTCACTTGGCTAATATCAGCTTCAAGCAGTTCGGCGATGACCGCGCGCATGTCATCGATATACGTCCGGAGCTTCGGCCGTTCCGCCATAACAGTCGCGTCTACGTTGCCGAGCACATACCCTTCTGCCTTGACGAGTTGCCATACGTGTTGGAGCAACACTTTCGAGTCTGCATCTTTAAACTCGGGATCCGTATCCGGGAAGTGTTTGCCGATATCCCCTGCCGCGATGGCACCGAGCGCCGCATCTGCGATGGTGTGAAGTAACACGTCGGCATCCGAGTGTCCAAGCAAACCGCGGTCGTGGGGAATCTCGATCCCTCCTAATATAAGCGGGCGCCCTTCTGCGAACGCATGTACATCAAAACCTTGTCCGATTCTCATCGATAGTCCTCCTTCGTCAAGATCGCTTCCCCGAACAACAAATCCTCGGGGGTCGTCATTTTTATGTTGTGATAGTCACCTGGAATGACGGTGACTTCTTTACCTGACCACTCGAACAAGCTCGCATCATCAGTCCCGATGAATTGGGATGATTCTGCCTGGTCATGAATCGCCCGGATGTCAGCCACAGGAAACGCTTGCGGTGTCTGAGCGAGCCAAAGCGTCTCACGGGGAACAGTTTGCGTAATCGTCCCCGCGGTCACTTGTTTCACCGTATCTTTCACAGGAACGGCTAAAATGGCCCCTTTCGTCTGAGCCGCTTCCGCTACTTGATGCAACTGACTGATTCGAACGAACGGCCGGGCCCCGTCATGGATCAACACAACTCCGTCCGTGTCGATTGTCTGTAAACCGGCTCGAACGCTCTGTTGCCGTTCTTCTCCGCCTGCCACGTACGTAATCGGCGTCGGGACGTTACGTAACTCATGCGCGAACCAGGCCTCTTCTTCCGGACGAATCGCCAGAACAATCTGTTCACACCATGTGTCTCTCGCAAACGCCTCGACGGTCCAGACGATGATCGGTTTTCCTTGGAGCGACAACATCAACTTATTCTCATCGGCTCCCATGCGCTTGCCTTTCCCGGCAGCCGGGATGACGACCGTGTAACGTACCATCACGTTCACCTCTCTTCGTGAAAAAAGAGAGCGCTGATGCGTCTCTTTTTCCATACTTATTCAGGGCGAGCAAAAATCATTCGGCCCGCGGATGTTTGGAGTACGCTCGTCACGACGACAGGGAGCGTCTTCGAGATGAGCTTGCGTCCGCCTTCGACGACGACCATCGTCCCGTCTTCGAGGTAAGCGACCCCTTGGTTCTGTTCTTTCCCTTCTTTGATGACCGTCACGACCATCTCTTCTCCGGGAATGACGATCTGTTTGACCGAGTTGGCCAAATCATTAATGTTGAGCACCGGTACGTTTCGGACTTCACACACTTTATTCAAGTTGTAATCGTTCGTCACGACGATGCCTTTTTTTAACTCGGCGAGCTTGATCAATTTAATATCGACTTCGGCCACGTCTTCAAAGTCACCATCGTAAATCTCGACCTCGATTCGATCGTTGTTTTGGAGCTCTTTTAAAATATCCAGACCGCGTCGGCCTCGATTCCGTTTAAGCGTATCCGACGAGTCGGCGATGTACTGCAACTCTCCGATGACGAACTGAGGAACGATGAGTGTCCCTTCGATGAATCCGGTCTTCGAAATATCGGCGATCCGACCATCGATGATTACGCTTGTATCTAATATTTTATCGTTAGAGCGGCGTAATGGTTCCGCTTCCGGCTTGTCCCGTTCACTTTTCACGAACAACTTGATCCATTCGTTCCGCTTCCGGTAACCAACGGCAAATCCAAAGTAACCGAACAGGGCAGTCACAAAAATCGGTACAATCTTACTGAGTAAGAAGATGCCTGTGACCTCAAGCGATACACTGATCAAAAAGGCAATCAATAAACCGATGATCAATCCGATCGAGCCGAATAAAATATCGCCGACCGGTAAACGGACGAGCCGTTCTTCGACAAAACGGATAAATTTGACGATCACATCGGTCAAAAATAAACTGAGAATGAAGAAGATAAGTCCACCAATCAAACTAGCAACGTAAGGAATCGTCAACCATGCCGGCACGCTGACACCGAGGTCATCAAGAAGCACCATCGCTTCGATCATGCCAAACCATCCGACGACGAGTCCAATCAAAATAAATCCGAGTCGCACTGCAATCTTCACTCATTCCACCTCCTTCTATTGAATTAAAATTTCAAAAAAATAACACTTATATTGTAACACGGTTCTTTTAAATCCGTTCGTTACAAAGCGTTAAAAACTGCCGGAAGCGCCCCGTCAGAACGGGATGGCAAGTTGGAGCGCTTCATCGACAGTACTGACACCGACCACGTCGATACCAGGCGGGGCGGTCCAGCCCCCTAGGTTATTCTTCGGAATAATCGCACGCGTGAAACCGAGCTTGGCCGCTTCCGCGACACGTTGCTCAATCCGTGACACACGGCGCACTTCCCCGGTCAATCCGACCTCGCCGATGCAGACATCGGTCGGACGAGTCGGACGGTCCCGGAAACTCGAGGCGATGGAAATACAAATCGCCAAATCGATTGCCGGTTCATCGAGCTTGACTCCGCCCGCCGCCTTCAAATAAGCATCTTGCGTTTGAAGCAAGAGACCCGAACGCTTCTCCAGCACGGCCATGAGAAGGGCGACCCGGTTTTGGTCGATTCCCGTTGCCATCCGGCGCGGGTTCCCGAACGACGTTGGGGAAATGAGTGCTTGCAGCTCAACGAGTACCGTCCGTGTCCCTTCCATCGACGCGACGACCGTCGAGCCTGAGACGCCCGCCGTCCTTTCTTCGAGGAAAATCTCTGACGGGTTGAGCACTTCCTCAAGACCGCCTTCTTTCATCTCGAATATTCCAATCTCGTTCGTCGAACCGAACCGGTTTTTGACGGCCCGTAAAATCCGGAACGTGTGGTGACGTTCTCCTTCAAAATACAGAACAGCATCCACCATATGCTCGAGCAGACGCGGTCCGGCAATCGATCCTTGCTTCGTCACGTGGCCGACGATAAAGACGGCGACCCCTCGTGTCTTGGCAATTTTCATGAGCGCAGCCGTACATTCACGCACTTGGGCGACGCTGCCTGGCGCCGATTGGATTTCATCCATGTATACCGTCTGAATCGAGTCGATAATGACGAACCCAGGTTCCTCTTCATCGATGACCCGTTCGATCATGAGCATGTCCGTCTCGGCGAGAACGTATAAATCCTGCGTCGGTAACCCTAGTCGTTCTGCGCGCAGCTTTGTCTGCTTCAACGATTCTTCCCCAGAAATATATAGCACTTTCCGACCGCTATGGGCGAGATGTGCACTCACTTGCAGGAGAATTGTCGACTTCCCGATCCCCGGGTCCCCACCGACGAGGACAAGCGAGCCCGGGACAATTCCGCCCCCGAGCACCCGGTCGAACTCTTGACTGTTCGTATGCACACGTGTTTCTTCTTGGGAAACGACGTCTGAGAGACGCTCTGGCTTCAGTTGTCGCGACGAGCTATGGACGAACGCAGCTCCCCGTTTCGCTTTCTTTTCTTCAACAAATTCTTCGACGAGCGTGTTCCACTCGTTACATCCCGGACAACGACCCATCCATTTTGGGGATTCATATCCACAAGACTGACATACGTACTTCGTTTTAATTTTTGCCATGTTATTCCCTTCTGTCTAAAAAAGCCCCCTCACAAGAGAGAGGGAGCTCCGTATTTACTGGACGACACCTTCGTTGCGGACGATGAATTCACCGTCTTGAACATCGAGAGCCACTTTACTGCCTTTCGTGATTTCCCCGCTGAGCATCGATTCTGAGAGTCGGTCTTCCACCTCGCGTTGGAGCGCACGGCGGAGCGGACGAGCCCCGTACTCAGGGTCATAGCCGACGACGGCAATCTTCTCAAGCGCCGATTCTGTCAAAGTGAAATCGATGCCTTGCTCGCCAAGTCGGTCTGTGAGCGTCTTCGCCATAAGTTTGACGATTTCTTGGATATGCTCTTTTTGAAGCGAATGGAAGACGGTGATCTCGTCGATCCGGTTCAAGAACTCAGGCCGGAACGCTTTCTTCAATTCTTCCATGACTTTATCTTTCATTTCCGTATATTCACGTTTCACGTCATCTTCGACGGTGAAGCCGACATATTTGTTTCGTTTAAGTGCAGCCGCACCGACGTTTGACGTCATGATGATGACCGTGTTGCGGAAGTCGACCGTACGACCTTTCGAGTCGGTCAGACGCCCGTCATCGAGCACTTGGAGCAAGATGTTGAACACTTCAGGGTGAGCTTTCTCAATCTCATCAAGCAAGATAACCGAGTATGGCTTACGACGGACTTTCTCCGTCAACTGACCGCCTTCTTCGTATCCGACATACCCTGGAGGTGATCCGACGAGACGGCTCGTCGCGTGTTTTTCCATATACTCCGACATGTCGATTCGGATGATCGCATCCTCGTCACCGAAGAGCGCCTCAGCGACAGCACGCGCTAGTTCCGTTTTCCCGACACCGGTCGGTCCGAGGAAAACGAATGAACCGATCGGACGTTTCGGATCTTTCAGTCCGGCCCGGGCCCGACGGATTGCCCGTGAGATTGATTTGACGGCTTCATCTTGACCGATGACCCGACCGTGTAAGATCGACTCGAGCTTGAGGAGACGGTCTGTCTCCTCTTCGGCAATTTTTGTCACCGGCACACCCGTCCAGCTTGCGACGACTTGAGCGATGTCTTCTTTCGTCACTTCAAGCTTTTCATTGCCTTGCTTGTTCTGCCATTCTGATTTGAGATGCTCGAGTTCATCGCGAAGCTTCTGTTCTGTATCACGAAGCGAAGCCGCTTTTTCAAACTCTTGGCTCTGGACGGCCGCATCTTTTTCTTTACGGATCGATTCGAGACGTGCTTCAAGCTCTTTTAAGTTCGGCGGCGCCGTGAATGAACGGAGGCGAACTTTCGAAGCCGCTTCGTCGACGAGGTCGATCGCTTTATCTGGAAGGAACCGGTCCGAAATATAGCGGTCAGATAAGACAACCGCTTCATGAATCGCCTCATCCGTAATTGTGACACGGTGGTGAGCCTCATAGCGGTCACGCAAACCGAACAAGATCTGTTCAGCCTGGTCCGTCGTCGGCTCATTCACTTGAATCGGTTGGAAGCGGCGTTCGAGTGCGGCATCCTTCTCAATGTATTTCCGGTACTCGTCAAGCGTTGTTGCACCGATACACTGGAGCTCTCCTCGCGCGAGCGACGGTTTCAAGATGTTCGAGGCATCGATCGCTCCTTCGGCTCCACCCGCCCCAATCAACGTGTGTAACTCGTCGATGAAGAGAATGACGTTGCCGGCCTGGCGAATCTCGTCCATGACTTTTTTCAATCGGTCTTCAAACTCACCGCGGTATTTCGTTCCCGCGACGAGCGTACCCATGTCAAGCACCATGACGCGTTTGTTGCGAAGCGTCTCCGGCACTTCATTGTTGATGATCTGTTGCGCGAGTCCTTCGACAACTGCCGTCTTACCGACACCTGGCTCTCCAATCAATACCGGGTTGTTCTTCGTCCGGCGAGACAACACTTCGATGACCCGTTGGATTTCACCGGCACGGCCGATAACAGGGTCGAGACGTGACTCACGCGCTTGTTGCGTCAAGTCACGGGCCAAGCCATCAAGTGTCGGTGTCGCTGCGCTCGTGCCTGGTTGTGATGCGTTTGACGACGATTCCGTGTTCCCGAGAAGTTGAAGCACTTGTTGCCGTGCTTTCGTCAAGCTGATACCGAGGTTGTTCAAGACGCGGGCAGCGACGCCTTCGCCTTCACGAATCAATCCGAGTAAAATATGCTCTGTCCCGACGTAAGAATGACCGAGTTTACGGGCTTCATCCATCGAGAGCTCGATTACTTTTTTCGCACGCGGCGTGTAGTGGATTGTCGAACCGTTCTCAGAACCACGGCCAATCAGCGCCTCGACTTCTTGTTGAATTTTCTCAGAAGTTAGACCGAGGGCGAACAACGCTTTGGCAGCAATCCCTTCACCTTCACGGACAAGTCCGAGCAAGATATGTTCCGTACCAATATTATGATGGCCAAGTCGTACCGCTTCCTCTTGTGCTAAAGCTAATACGCGCTGAGCTCGTTCTGTAAATCGACCAAACATCATTGACAAAACCTCCTTAAAGTTGGATCAAACTAAACCATGATCTAACGTTCGACGTACGAGAGTCGCTCGTTCGCGATCTCGTTCTTTCGTAGATAATGTTTTCCCGAAATGTTTTTGTAGGAAACCTGATTGTAGGCGGACGATCAAATCATGAAACTGCGGTGGACTCCAGTCGGACAAAATACCGAGGTCACTCGCTAAATGTAAATCGGATAACCGTTCAATCGCCTCTGTCGACGACAATAATTTGGAATACCGTAAAATCCCGTAAGAACGATAAAACTGATCTTCCAATTCATCTTGGTTACTGGCTAGGAGCTGTTCTCGGGCTTGACGTTCTGCGTGGACGATTTGTTCTGTAATTTCCATAAAATCAGATAACAGCTGCGATTCATCGCTGCCAAGCGTCCGTTGATTCGATAACTGGAACAAACGCCCGGCTGCGTCACTGCCTTCTCCGTAACGTCCTCGAATCGTGTATCCGAGTTTGCGAAGTTCTACTAATATAGGAGTTATTCGTCCCGTTAACGTCAGACCCGGCAGGTGAAGCATGACCGATGCGCGAAGTCCGGTACCGATATTGCTCGGACACGTCGTCAAATAGCCAAGCTCTTCATCGAAAGCGTATGGGAGCGACTCGCCACAGAGCGCGTCGACTCGTTTCGCAAGTTCGAACGCTTCTTGGACTTGATAGCCGGGAAGCAACGTTTGGATGCGCAAATGATCTTCTTCGTTAATCAACACGCTAATCGTCTCGTCTTCACTCAGGAAAACAGCACTCTCATCTTTTTCCGCAATCGTCGGGCTGATCAAATGCTTTTCGACGAGAGCTTGCCGCGTCACTTGATCATAGGCGCGCATATGCAGATATTCAAAGCCTTGTAAGCCGCCCAAGGCCGTCTCGATGCGTTCGCATAGCTGTCGCTGTCCTTCTTGAGACAATGTAGGAGAAAAGACGGTGTCTTTTAAATTGCGTGCCAAACGAATTCGTGTCGAGATGACAAGATCATCAAGCTTGGCCCGTTCTTTCATTTTTGGACCGAGTGGATGTTTGAGGAATGTCTCCATCACGCCTCACCTTGCCCTTTCAGTTGCGTCATTTCTTTTTTGATTCGTGCCGCTCGTTCATAATCTTCTTGTTCGACGGCCCGTTCTAACTCCCCTGCTAACTTTACAAGACGTTCGCCGATTCGCTCATCCGGTGTGCGTAACGCGTCAGGTACCGAACCGACATGATGGTCATGCCCTTGCTGGTACTGACGTGTCATTTTAATCAACTCTTCACGGAAAACTGTGTAGCATGAGGCGCAGCCCGCTTTTCTTAGGTGCGTCACCTCGCTCTGTGTCATCTGGCAAGTTGGACACCGCTTCACGACAGGAACGTAACCGGCCATCACTTCGACTGTACAGTTCCGACATAGTTTTCGTTCGACTGGGACCCCGTTTTCCAACATAACGACTTCATTGACGGCAGGACGCCGTTTACACCGTTCGCATAACATGTCTTAAGCCTCCGTCAGTGATAACTAAGTAACTTCATCAGGGCGAGTAGCTGCTGTCTTCGAATCAGATAGCGGTCGTCGGCGTTCAAGCCGAGCGCTTCGTCGGACAACAAGTGGTACAGTAAACGGACATCCCGCTCGCTCAACATACCTTCTTCAAATAAACGGATCAAAATGTTTTCAACAAGTTGTTCCGTCAGGCGAGGGTGGTCTTGTAAAATATCCATTAAACTCGTCAGCAAGTCTTGTTTCTCATGAAGAATGACGCGACGAATTCGAATATAACCGCCCCCGCCTCGCTTACTTTCTACAAGGTAGCCTTTTTCGACCGTAAAACGTGTATTGATGACATAGTTGATTTGAGACGGAACACATTCAAAACGTTTCGCGATATCTTGTCGTTTGATTTCAATCGCTTCTGCCTGACTTTCCTTCAGCACTTGCTTCAAATACTGTTCGATTACATCAGATATGTTTCTCATCTCCACCACCCTCTGACCATCTTTGACTTTTGTTTTTATTCTATCACTGATTTAAAAAAAGGCAAACGAAAAGCGACGACGCAAATGCGTCGTCGCTCAAAAGAAAAGACGACCAAGCATGTGCTTGGTCGTCCTTCATATGGCCTGGCAACGTCCTATCCTCACAGGGGGAGACCCCCAACTACTTTCGGCGCTGAAGCGCTTAACTTCCGTGTTCGGCATGGGAACGGG